>CACZGD010000108.1 GCA_902780565.1 Oscillospiraceae bacterium | reverse complement strand
TGATTCGCCAGGATCCGAACAAAGGACCGCTCAGCATTCCCGCAAGTGAGAGGGAGGCTGAACGATCCTTTTGATTATTGCATGATTGCCGGGATCTGATCCGGCGCAGTCTCACCTGCCGTCGGCGGGTTCCCTGCCGCCTGCGGCGCGGATTCCCTCGGGCGGTACCCCGCAAGGCCGCCGAAGAGACCGATCGTGAACATGGAAAGCCCGTAATAGAACGGCAGGGGGTTGATCAGATCCTCCAGCATGAATTCCACAAACACCGTGCCGAACAGCGTGGCGATAAAGAACTTGACGTTTGTCGGCACGTGCTTGTTTTTGAGGAACCGGATGAAATTGACCGCCGTGATCACGGTGAAGATATCAAAGAGGATAAAGGACTGAATGCCGCCGTGGTCGTAAAGATAGAACCACATATTGTGCGGCGTGCCGACGTTATGGGAATTGACTCCGCCGCCGGTATAGGAAAAACTGAAATTCTCCCACACGTTCTTGAGGTATTTCCAGCGCAGCGGACTGCCGAAGCCCATGGTCAGGAAGCGGTCGAACACGGAGCCGCCGAACCGCTCGACGAGCTTTTGCTTGTTGACGATGAGATAAACGATTCCCACACCGATCAGCAGAACGACGCCGACTGTGATTCCGACGCCGACCGCATACTTCTTTTTATGGAAAACGATCCACACAAAAAACTCCGCAACGAGAATCACCGGCGTGAGATAGACAAGAAGCCGCGTGCCGGTCGAAATATTGAACGCGACGGCATAGCCGATCAGCACAACCGAAAGAACCTTTTTATACCATTTTTCCGAGAAGAACAGATTAAAGGAGCCCCAGACGACCGCAAACAGGAGCGAGGTCGAAAACGCGGTGGAGGCTTTGAGCCGTTCCTCATCCCCGGGATACCAAAGCGACCAGTAATGCCGTTCCCTTGTCGGCGCAATATCCTGATGCAGCAGATAATCGCCGTAATTGAGCGACACGTAGATCATATACAGAATCGCAATCACAAGGATATAGTTTTCCAGCTTTTTGAATCGCGCCTGCAGGGGTTCCTCCGAACGGAAGAAGTTATAGCCCATCAGCAGGAAAAACACCGCGTGAAGATGCGGAAAAGCCTGATAGATCAACGAAAACTCGGGGTTATAGATCGACCAGACAAACGTAACACTGAACGCGATCAGGGCAATGCCGCTGAAGACAGGAAAATCCAACGGCTGCTTTTTGACGCTCCGGTAGATCACAAAGAAAAAAAACAGGATCGTCGGCGCTAACATATACATAACGGGAACTTCAAAAATCGCGATCGCCGATAAAAGAACCCACGCCCCCGCATAAATATGCGCGAGGATCCGATCATTTTTTGTTTTCAAGGTGTTTGATTCAGACAAGAGGAGACCTCCCTCAATCTTTGTTTTTTTCATCATAACATAAAAACATATGAAAAGCAACGAAAAGTTCTTGAAAAAACCGCACAATAGGATTATACTATGGACGAATTTCATAAAAGGAGATTTCATGCATGGATTCCATCAAGATCAACAAATACAACACCAAAATGGTCGCCCACAGAGGGCTTTCCGGCATTGAGCTGGAAAACACGAACGCCTCCTTCATCGCCGCGGGCAACCGTTCTTATTACGGCATCGAGACCGACGTACACAAGACCAGCGACGGCAGATTCGTCGTGTTCCACGACGATACGACGGGCAGGATCTGCGACGAAGATCTTCACGTGGAGGAAACGACCTTCGCCACGCTGCGCGCGCTGCATCTGAATGACAAATACGGCGACAAGGAGCGCGCCGATACGCTGATCCCGACGCTGAAGGAATATATCGCCACCTGCAAGCGTTACGACAAGATCGCCGTGCTTGAGCTGAAAAACGAGTTCGAAAAGGACGAGATCGCCGCAATCTGCGAGGAGATCAAGGATTTGGATTATCTGCCGCGGGTGATCTTTATCTCCTTCTCCTTTGTCAACATGCTGCGGCTCAGAGAGCTTTATCCGGAGCAGGACGCGCAGTTCCTGACCAGTATTTATCAGGACGATCTGCCGCAGATCCTCGGCGCGAACAAGCTCGGGATCGACATCGAATACACGCAGTTGACCGAGGAGCGTATCAAGGCCTTCCACGCACACGGCGTGAAGATCAACTGCTGGACCTGCGACGACGTGGAATTCGCCGAGAATCTCGCAAAATGGGGCATTGATTACATCACCAGCAATATTCTGGAATAAGGCGCGATCGTTTTCCAAAGAAATAGAAAAAAATGATAGTGTGATTTGCCCGATTGACAAATCACACTTTTTTCGTTTTGGAAGTGCGCACGAACAATTGGCGCAAAGACTGTCAAGAAATACGCCGTAAAATGATGTATGATACTGTTAAGCCGGATATGAAACATTTGGCGAACAAGGTGTTCAGGCTTCATCTGAACACAAGGAGGGATTGCGTGAGAGTCTTTGAAATCGAAAAAGCATTGGCATTCATAGATGAACATATAGAAGACAGATTATTCCTGAATGACATTGCAAAGGAATTAGGGTATAGTCCTTTTTATGTCAGCCGAACGTTTTCTAAGATAATGGGGATTTCCATTGTATCCTATGTTCGAATGCGTAAACTGCAATTTGCTTTTTCTGCCTTGCAAAAAAGCAAGACCGTTTTAGAAGTTGCTTTTCAATATGGCTTTGAATCACATGAGGGTTTTACAAGGTCATTCAAACGGTTTTTTGGATTTTCGCCTAAAGTGATAAAAGACCGAAAAATCAATTATACGATCCCCGATTACAGTGCGAGGAAAGAAAGGAGCATAGAGATCATGAACAGTAAAAGCATTGTTGAGGAAATGCATATGATGGTATTCCTGTTACTGAAGGAATCCATTCAGGAAATGCAGGAGGGGCATTGTTCAAAAATACGCGTATCTTTGCTGCCAGATAATTATTTGGAAATCACAGACTATGGCAGAGGAATCCCTTTAGCAGAGGAAGCGCAAAAAAGCAATGAGATCCTGAGCCGAATTTTTGGCGGACATACTATGTCTTCCTTAGATTATGCGAACCTTGAGGATTTTAATGATTTAGAGCTGAATATGGTGAATTCGCTATGTGAAAGCATGTCTGTCTGTGTTTGGAGAAACGGGAAAAGCTATTCTCAAACCTATATCAACGGAATTGCGCAACACGAGCTGCTTGTTGAGGAATCGTCCCGTCAAAGCGGAATGAAAGTCACGTTGAAACCGAATTCTAATATTTTTGGAAATGCATTGTGGTCGAAAGAAATGATAGAAGACTTCATCGTCAAAAACGCTTCGGATCATATGGAATCCATTTTTGTAAACGAAACACAAAAAAGAACGCTTATTGTATCAAAATAAGCGTTCCGTGGTGGTGGACCATCAGGGACTCGAACCCGGGACCGACCGGTTATGAGCCGGTTGCTCTGACCAACTGAGCTAATGGTCCACGCAAACTGCCTTGCCATTATATAATGGATCGGCAGATTTGTCAAGCTTTTTTGTCCGGATATGAACATCCAAAGGGCCGGATGCGGACGTTCGGAGACAGAAAAAACGATCAATACAAGGTGACGGAGAAGCCGACGTCAGTTGATCTGCACGCGCAGGATCTCCGGCGCGGCGCGGAATTCCGTGAAAACGATCCGGACGGCGTCCGTTTTAACGGGACGCAGGGGACAGATGCGCTTGAAGCCGACCGTGCCGCCCTTATAGACCGGGAGCCACTTCCCTTTCGGATTGCGGATATAAACGACAAAGCCTTCGACGCGCTGTCCGTTTTCGATATGCTCCTGCAAAACAAGCTTATCGAAGTATTCCTCTTTCTCAAAGACGATCCGCAGCTCCGGCTGACGGTCGTCCGGCGAGGGTGTCCAATACACGTCCCTGTCCGTCCCGGCGACGCTTTTTGCACTATGCCCGTCCACGGCAGAGGAGGCTTCGAGCGCTTTTGCGTCCGGGACAAGATCCGCACCGAAGAAGGCGGCAAGATCTTTGCCTAAAGACTCCAGAATCTGGCGGTCCGTTTCCGGAATCTCGCCGCGCTTATCCGGGGAAAGACCGAGCATGAAACAGCTGTTGTTGCCAACGGTGTTGTAATAGAGCTCGAGCAGCTTATCCTTGGTGCGAACGCTGTATTTGTCGTTGGAGTCAAAAAACCAATGCTTGCGCATGGGGACGGCGACCTCGCACGGGTACCAGATAAAGTCCGTTTCGTCCTTGATCGCCTTGCGGCTGCCGATATCCGGGCTCATCAGCGTGGTCGCCTTTTTGCCGCCTGCGGGAAGCGACGAACCGTCTTCACCGATCCCGAGGCGCTTGGGCACGGCGCTCCACTCGTCGGCGCGTGTGAAGCCCTTGTCGTTGCCGTACCAGCGCACGTCCGGCCCCATAAAGGCGATCGCGGCGTCTGGCTGCAGTTCGCGGATCAGCGCGTAATATCTGCCGAAATCGAAGTCCTGCTCCCGCTTTTCGTCGGAGCCGATCATGCCGTCCAGCCAGACGGTGAACAGCGGACCGTAATCGGTCAGCAGCTCGCGCAGCACACCGCAGAAAAAGTCGTCGTAGGTCTTGCCGGTCCCGTAGGTCGGTTCGTGGCGGTCCCACAGAGCGAGGTTGACGCCGAATTTCAGCCCGGCGCGCTTGCAGGATTCCGCCGTCATACGCACCAGATCACCCGCGCCGTTCTGCCAGTTGGATGCTTTGACGCTGTAATCCGTCTGCGCGGTCGGCCAAAGGCAAAACCCGTCGTAATGCTTGACCGTGAGCACGATCCCGCGCATACCGGCGGACTTGACGACCTCGCACCAAGCGTCCGTATCCATGTCTTCAGGCCAAAATACGGCAGCCGGGGTCAACCCGCTGCCGTATTGCGTTGCTGTGAAAACCGGCATACCGTAGCTGATCTGTGCGTAAAACTCCGTTTCCTGCCATTGCAGCTGCCGCTTTGTGGGGCGGGCAAGAAGGGCGTTTTTATATGCCGTATCCTTCATATGTTTCCTCTCAGTCGTTGTTGGTCGCGACGATATTCACGCCCGTGCCGAGCACGTCGGGAATGATGACCTGCCCGAGCTTCACAGGCGCGTCCACGGTCACGGCATTGATCTCGCGCATGCAGTCGAAAATCATGGTCTTCGGGATCGGCGCGCTGGTCTTGACCGGCACCACCGGATGCACGCCGCCGTTCACCTTGACGGTGGAGGCGATGTTGCGGGTGGGATTCACGATCTCGGTTCTGGCGTATTCCTCGCCGCGCTTGCAGGTGTTTCCGGTCACGGAATACACTTCGGTCCCTTCGTATTCAACGGTGATCATGCAGCCGCGGGGACAAGCGACACAGATTAAATCTCTTTTCATGATTTATTCCTCCACTCTGACGGTGATCGTGCTGTTTTCGGTCATTCCGGCAAGCACGGACGCCGGGATCACCACGTCTTCCATTTCGCCGGGGGCAAGCTTGATCTTCTTTTTGGAGGAGATCACATTGCCGTCGATTTCAAGGACGACCTTCGCGTTCTTGAAGATGCGCCCCACGCGGAAATACAGCTTTACGTCGTTCGGATTCTTGATGTTCACACGCTGCGGCACGATGTAGCGCACGCCGTTGCCGGTGGTGGTGGGCACGTAGACCGTTTCCTTCGCGCCGTTCAGGATATAATCCGCGGCGCCTTCGCCGGCAAGCTGCGCCTCCATGGTCACGAAGTCCACAAGATCGTGTACGTGCAGCACGTTGCCGCAGGCGAACACGCCGGGATGGTCGGTCTGGCGCATCTCGTCCACGGAAGCGCCGTTGGTGACTCGGTCGATCGCAATGCCGACGTTCTTGGTCAGCTCGTTCTCGGGAATCAGACCGACGGAGAGCATCAGCGTATCGCACTCGATGTATTCCTTCGTGGATTCGATGGGCTGCAGATGCTCGTCGACCTGCGCAATGGTCACGCCCTCGAGTCTGTCCTTGCCGTGGGTCTCCACGACGGTGGTGGAAAGACGCAGCGGGATGTTATAGTCGTTCAGGCACTGCACGATATTCCGGGTCAGACCGCCGGAGAAGGGCATCAGCTCGCAGACGACCTTGACCTCGGCGCCTTCCAGCGTCATTCTTCTCGCCATGATGAGGCCGATATCGCCGGAGCCGAGGATGACGACCTTTTTACCGGGCATATACCCGTCGAGGTTCACGTATTTCTGCGCGGTACCGGCGGTCATGATACCGGAGGCGCGGGTGCCGGAGATCTCCAGCGCGCCGCGGGGACGCTCACGGCAGCCCATAGCGAGCACGATGGCCTTCGCCTGGATCTTGAGCAGACCGTCCTTTTTATTGACGGCGGTAACAAGATTGTTTTCGTCGATATCAAGGACCATGGTATCGCACTTCACGGCGATATCGGTCTTTTCCACAAGGTCGATGAACCGTGCGGCGTACTCCGGGCCGGAGAGCTCTTCCTTGAAATAGGTCAGACCGAAACCGGAATGGATACACTGCTCGAGGATACCGCCGAGTGTCTCCGCTCTTTCAAGGATCACAATATCTTTGACGCCGCATTCCTTGGCCTTCAGGGCAGCAGCCATACCGGCGGGACCGCCGCCGACAACGACAAGATCATAATTCAACATAGCTGACTTCCCTCCTCTTATTTCGTTCTGTCAAACAGGATGTTGGAACCGGAGCCGAACTTGGTGATCTCATTGATCTCCTTGCCGAGCTCACGCGCAAGGATCTCCACGACCTTGGAGCCGCAGAAGCCGCCCTGACAGCGGCCCATGCCGGCGCGGGTACGGCGCTTGACGCCGTCCACGTCTCTGGCGCCTGCCGGGGCGCGGATCGCGTCGATGATCTCACCCTCCGTGATGGTCTCGCAGCGGCAGATAATGCGCCCATAGGCGGGGTTCTTCGCAATGGCGGCGGCGCGCTCCTCGTCGGTCGCGTGGCGGAAACGGAACACGTCCTTCCTCTCGCCGTTGAAGCTTTCGTTTCTGCCGACGTTCCCGATCGCTTCGACCGTAACGCCAGCGATATACTCCGCGATGGCGGGAGCGGAGGACAGACCGGGGGATTCAATGCCGGAAGCCTGAATGAACTGCGCGTTCTTCTCGCTCGGCCCGAGGATGAAATCGTCCACGTCCGGATGGGCGCGCACGCCGGTGAAGGAGGTGATGGCGTTTCTGGTGGAGACGGCGGGGCAGCTCTTTGCGGCAAACTTCTTGACCAGCGCAAGGCCTTCGGCGGTCGTCGCCGTGTTGTCCTCGTCCTCCTTATTCATATCCGCGGCGGTCGGCCCGATCAGCAGATTGCCGTCCACGGTGGGGGTCACGAGAATGCCCTTGCCCATGGCGGTGGGGCACTGGAAAATGGTGCGCTTGACCATGCCGCCCACAGCCTTATCGAGCACGAAATACTCGCCTCTGCGGGGGATGATCGTGAAGCTGTCGTCCCCGATCATGCGGGAGACTTCGTCCGAATGGACGCCGGCGGCATTGATCACGTATTTCGTTTCAATATCGCCGAGCGTGGTATGTAAGGTGAACACGCCGTCCGCGAAATCAATGCCCACGACCTTGCAGTCGCGCTTGAACTCGACGCCGTTCGTGACAGCGTTTTCGGCTGCGGCGATCGTGAGCTCATAGGGGCAGACGATGCCGGCACTTTCCGCGTACAGGGCGCCGCAGGCTTCGGGCGCGAGATTGGGCTCAAGCGCCTTGAGCTCGGCTTCGTCCAGGATCGACATCTGCGGGACGCCGTTTGCGAGACCTCTTTCATAAAGCTCCTGCACGTGCGCCTTTTCCTCCTCGGAGAACGCGACGACGAGAGAGCCGTTGTTTTTATAGGGAACGTTGAGCGCTTTGCAGACGGCAGGCATCATTTCGCAGCCTTTGACGTTAAACTTTGCCTTCAGCGTGCCGGGCTTTGCGTCAAAGCCCGCGTGCACGATGGCGGAGTTCGCCTTGGTCGCGCCCATCGCCACGTCGCCCGCCGCTTCCAGAAGAACGGTGTTCAGCGAATACTTCGACAGTTCTCTTGCAGTTAAGGCCCCGATCACACCGGCGCCGATAATTGCAACATCATAACACATGTTCCAACATCTCCTTGCTCTTTTTTCGCAAAAATAACAAAATTATTATACTATCAAATCAAAAATAAATCAATAGCTGAACGGAAAAACTTAAATTTCTTTTTCCGGATTTTTACCGATCTGTGAATTTCAATCAAAAGACCCGCTTTTTGTGCGGGTCAGATAAAAGCATCAATTCTTCGCGGATCATTCTTCCGTCTGCTTCGCTAAAAACTCCGCGGCGACCTGCAGGAGCTTGACCTCCGGCGGGGCGGGATACTCCCCCTTCGCGTTGAACAGGGCGACCACAGCGCCGGACACGTCGCCGGATGAAACGACGGGAAAGGCAAGGCAGGCCTTTTCGTCCCTGCCGTCCGCAGGCTGCAGGGATTCGGAAGAACGGGGAGACGCAATGAAGGACATGCGTTCCTCCATCAGGCTTTCAAGCGATTTCGATATGCGCCGGTCCGAAAAATCCCGCTTGCCCGCGCCAGAATAGGCGATCACGCGGTCGCGGTCCGTGATAAACACCGGCATGCCGGTCGCCTTATTGAGGACCTCCGCGTACTGCGCGGTGAATTCCGCGAAGTCGCCCATTGGCGAATACTTTTTAAAAATGACTTCCCCGTCCGCCGCTGTGTAGATCTCGAGCGGGTCCCCCTCCCGGATTCTCATGGTCCGGCGGATCTCCTCGGCGGATCTCCTTCGGGATCACGACGCGCCCGAGGTCGTCGATACGGCGCACGATTCCTGTTGCTTTCATAATATGCAGCTCCTTATATCTTTTTCTTCGGCGCTGTTATTATCTGTCATTCCGCTCAAAAATATACGGCGCGCATGAAAAAATCCGGGATCTGACGACCCCGGAGGCAGTTTTTTTCGCAATCACAACGTGCCCAGCATCTGGGCAAACAGCGCGTTTGCCCAGGCAAACCATGAGCGCGTGAAGTTTTCGGGATCGTCCTTATGGAAGGATTCGTGCATGAAGCCCGTTCCGGCGTGCGTCCCGGCGAGCGTACGCAGGCACGCGGCTTTTTCCGCGTCGTCGGCGGACGTCAGGATCTGCATGATCAGGGAAATGTGCCAGATCTTATCCTTCCCGGTATGCGGCGAGCCGA
>CACZGD010000107.1 GCA_902780565.1 Oscillospiraceae bacterium | reverse complement strand
CCCTGTATTTCTGAAGTATCTGAAATCCCTGTTTCCCCGATGGCGGATCGTTTTGCGTCACATCCGCGATATCGACGGCCATTTCGTGACAAGAGATGAGTTTTTTCAAAAACGCCCGGAATGCCGCAGAAAACGGTCCGCCTGAACCATGAGGGCGCGAAGCCGGGTCGGACCGTTCCTTTCCTGCCGGTCGTCCGGCGCTTGACATCTGTTTTTTCTGTTATTATAATGATTTTGCCGGGAATAAGCACAGTACGGCCGAAAGGAGGGAGCGCTTATGGCATACAGCGAATTGATCAAGAATTTTGATCGCATTCGTGATTACATGCGGGAATTCTATGTTTACGGCTTCAAAAGCCGCGAGGGCTTCGACAAAAAGAGCGCCCGCTCCTACGATAACGAGCGCCGCCGGGTGGAAAGCTGGCTCGGGGACTATATGCGTTTCCGCCTGACGCCCAAAGGGAAAACCGTTTTTCTTTCGGTGGACAGCCGCGTGACGCGCCGCAACCCGCTTTACGCTGCGTGGAAAACGAAGAGCTTTACCGACGGCGATATCACGCTTCACTTTTTATTGTTCGATATCCTGCACGATCCCGCCGTTGCCCTTACGCTGCCGCAGATCACGGATGAGATCGACCGGCGCTTATCCGTTTTTGCGGAACCCTTTACGTTCGACGAATCCACCGTGCGGAAAAAGCTGAAGGAGTATATCGGCGAGGGGCTGGTGATCGCCGAAAAGCAGGGGCGCAGTCTGTCGTACCGCTGCGCCGAAGCGGGCATGCCGGAGAGCACGGACGTTCTGGATTTCTTTTCCGAAGTCGCCCCCTGCGGTGTGATCGGTTCTTTTCTTCTGGATAAAGAGGATCCTCACGACGGGATCTTCGGCTTCAAGCACCACTATATCACCGGAACTCTGGACAGCGGCATCTTGCTTTCGCTGTTTGACGCCATGCACGAAAAGCGTGAGATCACGATCACGTCCGTAAAGAAAAAGGACGGAACGCTGTCGGTTTGCAGGCTTGTGCCGCTGAAGGTGCTTGTGAGCGTGCAGAACGGGCGGCAGCATCTTCTGGGGTACGTGCCCGGATACAGGACCCGGATCAGCTCCTTCCGGGTGGACCGTATCGTTTCCGTTGAGATGGGGGAACCGCGAGACGATTTCGACGCGCTGCGGGAAGAACTCAAGGGGATGACGCCGCACCTGTGGGGCGTGAGCACGCACAACCGCTCCGGTGAAAAGCCGGAGCACGTGGAGTTCACCGTGCGCTACGATGACGACGAGTCTTTTATCCATCAAAGGCTGGAGCGTGAAAAACGCTGCGGTACCGTGGAGCGCCTCGATGCGCACACCAGCCGTTTTTCCGCAGACGTGTACGACGCGGCGGAAATGATCCCGTGGATGCGTACGTTTATCTGCCGCATCACGTCCGTTTCTTTTTCCGATCCGGAAATGCGGCAGCGGTTTTTGGACGATATAAAAGAAATGTACCGCATGTACGGTCTGGAAGGGGGCGAAGCGGAATGATCTTCAGCGAGCTTTACGGCGCGTACTATAACGCGGTGGCGTCTATCCTGAGAACCGCGGTGCAAGCCCCCGTCACGACCGAGACCATGCGGCGGCTGATTGCGGAAAACGCGTTCGGCGAAAGTCTGCTGAACGTGGAACCGGCGATCAGAGAGGGCCGCTGGCAGCTGCTTTTGCCCGACGGAACCACGCCGCTCCAAAACGTCCCCGCCATGCCGCTGACGATCCTGCAGCGCCGCTGGCTGAAAGCGATCGCGCTGGATCCGCGCATCCGGCTGTTCCCCGTGCGTCTGCCGGACGACCCGGAGGTGGAACCCCTGTTTACGCCGGAGGATTACGACGTATTCGATAAATATGCCGACGGCGATCCGTATGAAGACGAAGAATATATCCGGCGCTTCCGTATGATCCTGAAGGCGATCCATGACGGAACGCCGCTGCGGATCGACACCCGCAACCGGTACGGCGGGATCACCGATCTGGTCCTGATGCCGAAATACCTTGAGTATTCCGAAAAAGACGATAAATTCCGTCTGATCGGCAACGGCAGCCGTTACGGCCGCGTGCTCAACCTTGGCAGGATCGTCAAGTGCAGGCCGTATGGGAAACCGTTTACGGAGAACACGGAAAACGCGGTCTCACAGCGGACGGAGGAGATCATTCTCGAGCTTCTGGACGAAAGGAATACCCTGGAACGGGCGCTTCTGCATTTCGCGCATTTTGAAAAAGAGGCGGAGCAGGTCGAAGACAGGCGATACCGGCTGACGGTGCGTTACGATAAGGACGACGAAACGGAAATGGTGATCCGCGTGCTTTCATTCGGTCCGACGCTGCGGGTGCTTGGACCGTCGCATTTCGAAAATCGGATAAAAGAACGGCTGAAAAAGCAAAAAAATTGCGGATTATCCTAATTTTGGGATGGTTCGCAACTTTTTTTCCGTGAAAACGGGGGTGCTTTCGTGTATCCTTGTGAATGTGAGGCGGCGGTAAGCGCCCTCCGGGGAATTGTCCCCCCGCGACAAGCGGAACCTCGCTTCACAAAAAAAGGCGCGCACAGCGATTTTCCCGATCTCGAAAATCGAAACGGTCATACCGATGCGCCTTGTGGAAAGACCCGGACGCAGACAGCGACCATGAAAAATACCCGGAAGGTGTTTCGGGACGGGTCTTGACGATCGGCGCTTTCTCCGTGGCACCCGTCGTAAGCGGGACCGGCTCCGGAGAGGCGCTGAAAAGGCACATACAGCAGACGATCTGTCTCCATCAAAAACGCCGCCCGACAGGCGGCAATGTGCCTTGCAAATAAAGGCGCTTGCAGCAAAATCTCGAAAAGCACGAGGCAGTTAACCTTGGACGCCGGCGGTCTTACGACCGTTTATCGAAGCGCCTTGTTTCGGATCAGAGGAGAACGATCTCCTTTTGATAAAAGGTACGCACAGCAGTTCCTCTCGAACTGGATGCGTTAGGTCCCTTCGGGCTGATCGCTATCAGAGAGCGGAGGTTCCTTTTCGGGAACTCCCGCGTAGAAAACGTACCTTGTGAAAGATGCGGACAGCAATCCTTTGCCATTGTCTGGTTCTTTTCAGGAACGCCTGCCTTGGGGGCAGGAGGCGCCCGGTGAAAGTCCGGGTGACTATCCGGTGAACGCATCTTGAAAAAAGGGACCCCGCCGGCCTGAACGGGTCATGCCGTTGGCAGGGGACCGAAAAGGCGCATACTTTTCGCTGAAAGAACATGAAAGGAGGGATCTCCATGTTGGAATCTCTGAAAAAGGAAGCGAACGTAACCTATACCGAAAACGGCGCCGTCGCCCACGCGACCACGGGCTCAGACTGCCTTGACTTCTTCGCCACGGCAGGCGCGCTGCGCAGAGCGAGCGACGAGGAGATCCTTGCCCGTTTCATCCGCGCTTTTGCGGAGGATAAGGACGCGGCAACGAAGCTGCTGTTCTATACCCGCGACGTGCGCGGCGGCCTCGGCGAGCGCCGGGTGTTCCGCGTGATCCTCCGCTGGCTCGCTGCAAATCACCCCTCGACCGTTCGTAAGAATCTCACGCAGATCGCGTTCTTCGGCCGCTGGGACGACCTTCTCGAGCTGATCGGCACGCCCTGCGAAAAGGCTGCTCTCGCACTGCTCAAAGCGCAGTTCGAAGAGGATCTCAAGGCAGTGGCGGATGGAGCAGACGTGTCTTTGCTCGGCAAATGGCTGCCCGGCGTGAACGCGTCCAACGAAGAAACCGTCAGGCGCGGCAAAAAGGTCGCGCGGGCGTTCGGCCTGTCGGAAGCAGCCTACCGCAAGGCGCTCGTGACGCTGCGCGCGAGGATCCGCATCCTCGAAAACAACCTGCGCGAAAGGGACTATACCTTCGACTACGAAAAGCAGCCCTCCCGGGCGATGTTCAAGTACAAAAAGGCGTTCAACCGCAACGACGGCGAGCGTTACAGGGCGTTCCTGCGGAAGGCGACGACCGGCGCAGCGAAGCTTCATGCCGATCACGTGATGCCCTATGAGCTCGTAGAGCCTTATCTGGGGAATTCTTATTTCGGCAACGGGCGCCGCTGTTTTCTTCGCGATCTCTCCGAAGAGGAAGCTGCCGCGCTGAACGCGACCTGGGCATCCATGCCCGATTTCGGCGGCGAGGAAAACGCGCTTGCCATCGTGGATACCTCCGGCTCCATGTACTGGCAGACGGGACCCATGCCCGCGGCGGTGGCGCTTTCGCTCGGTCTGTATTTCGCCGAGCGCAACAAGGGCGCGTTCAGGAATCACTTCATTGAATTCTCCGCGCGTCCTCAGCTCATCGAGATCAAGGGTGAAACCTTTGTCGATCGGCTGCGCTATATTGCCTCCTTCAATGAGGTTGCCGATACGAACCTCGAAGCGGTTTTTGATCTGATCCTGAACGCCGCCGTAAAGAACGACGTGCCTCCCGAGGAGCTGCCCGCAAAACTGTTCATTATATCCGATATGGAGTTCAACTGCTGCATCAGGGACGCGACGCAGACGGTGTTCCGTAACGCGGCGCAGGCATTTGCCGAACACGGATACCGTCTTCCCGACGTGGTTTTCTGGAACGTCGCCAGCCGCAACCGTCAGCAGCCCGTCACAAAAAACGAACAGGGCGTGGCTCTGGTTTCCGGCTGCACGCCCCGTCTGTTCGCAATGGTCGCCGGCAAAACGGTCTCTCCCTATCGGCTGATGCTCGACGTGCTGGAGAACGAACGCTACGCAGACATTTCGGCGTAAAACCGAAAACCGCGCCCGTTATATTTCCCGGACCCGCTGTCCCCGCGATCACTGACGGGCGGTTTTTCCCTCCTCCGTTAACAGTTGCCGGTCACTTAGGCAGCCGGGGATTCACTTGCGGAGGAGGTTTTTTTTGAAAGGAAGATCGATTGATGTTTTATATTGAAGGCAAGTATGCGACCGCCGTATGCTATGCCACGGTGGTGGAGAACGAAGCCGTCGAGCAGATCCGCCGGATGTGCGATTATCCGCTCACCGAAGGCAGCCGCGTGCGCATTATGCCAGACGTGCACGCAGGCAAGGGCTGTACCATCGGCACCACGATGACGGTCATTGACAAGGTCTGTCCCAACGTGGTGGGCGTGGATATCGGCTGCGGGATGTATACGGTCAGACTGAACGAGACCGGGATCGATTTCCGGAAGCTCGATCAAGCGGCGCACGGGATCCCTTCCGGCATGAACGTCTGGGATAAGACGCCCGAACGTTTTGATCTGAAGGCGCTGAGATGTTATCACGGGCTGAAGGAGAGGACCTGGCTCGAACGCTCCATCGGCACGCTCGGCGGCGGCAATCATTTTATCGAAGTGGACCGCGCCGCCGACGGGACGCTGTATCTGGTGATCCATTCCGGCTCGCGCAACCTCGGCAAGCAGGTCGCGGAATTCTATCAGAACCGCGCGATCGAGCTGCACCGCGGGAAAGACGATTACCTCCGGCAGCGCAGCGAGACCGTAAAGACTTATAAGGCGACCGGACGCAGCAAGGAGATCGCCGCAGCGCTCTCCGCCTTGGAAAAAGCGTATCGCAAAAAGGAAGCGGACGCCCCGGAGGATCTCTGCTGGCTTTTCGGTCCCGACCTTGACGCTTATCTTCACGACGTCGCGCTTTGTCAGGAATTCGCCCGCCGCAACCGCGAGCTGATGGCGCAGATCCTCCTGAAGCGTGCCGGGCTTACCCCCGTGCAGGCGTTCCACACCGTGCATAATTATATCGATACGGAGGAGATGATCCTGCGTAAAGGCGCAATTGCCGCCCATGCCGGCGAGCTGGTGCTGATCCCCATCAATATGCGGGACGGCAGTGTGCTGGCTGTCGGCAAAGGAAATCCGGATTGGAATGATTCCGCGCCCCACGGCGCAGGCAGAGTCATGAGCCGCAAAAAGGCGCACGAAACGCTTTCCATGGAAGAATACGCCGCGGCGATGGCGGGGATCTACACGACCTCCGTGAATGAAACGACAATCGACGAAGCGCCCATGGCGTACAAGCGCCTGGAGGATATCATCGACGCGATCCGCGACAGCGTTGACGTGATCGACGTGATCAAGCCGATTTACAATTTCAAGGCGTCCGATGAAACGCCTCCCTGGGTGAAGAAGAAGGCATAATACAAAACGGCGGGCGCGATCCTGCCGTTTTTGCGCACAATACGAGAGCGTTTCCAAAGCCGGAAAATCTCCCTGACGGACTGTTGATCCCAAAAGAAAACGCTGATAGAGAAACAACGCCTAAACTGAATTTTCTGCCGCAAATGATTTGCCGACAACATCCGGAGCCGCCGAGGGGCTGAAAATCCACGTCGGCGGCTCTTGTTTTTTATATCAATCCGTTGTATAATATGCAATAGGCACATCCCGAAAAATCGGAAAAGGGGAAATCAAAATGCTTGACAGGATTCTGGCTTTTTACATGACGCTGATCACGCTTTTCGGCTCCCTGCTCGGGATCGGCGGGTTCAGCAGGGATTACGAGGTGATTGCCGATATCGTCTATTCCGACGCAAGCGAACGGAACGTCCTGGACCTGTATATTCCCAAAGCGGCGTATGAGCGGGCGGAAAACGGCTTCCTGCTCTTTATCCACGGCGGCTCCTGGGTAACGGGAAGCAAGGAGGACAAGGCGGCGGACTGTATTGAGGCGGCGTCCAGGGGATACGTCGCCGCGACGATGAGCTTTACGCTGCGTTCCGGGGAAACGGCGGATACCTATTCCGTTGACGCTGTTCTTGATGAGATCGGGCTTGCCATTGCGAAGGTCAGGGCGGTCGCCGCCGAGAAGGGCGTCAACATCACAAAGGTCGCGCCGTCCGGGTATTCGTCGGGCGCGCATCTTGCCATGATGTATTCTTATGCAAGAGCCGACGAAAGTCCCGTTCAGATCGCCTTTACAGCCAACAAGGTGGGCCCCTCGGATTTCAGCGAGGAGGCCTGGGGGAGCTCCGGTCCGGCGCTTGCCCGTTCCCTTGCGGGGAAGGAGATCGTGGAACGGTTTACGGCGGAAGGCCGTGCGGATGAGATCGTCGCTTATGTTTCGCCCGTTTCCTATGTGAAAAAGGACAGCGTTCCCTCCCTGTTCGCTTACGGCGCGCTGGACGTCGTGGTCCCCGCGGGGAACCGGGAGTCGATCCTCAACGCGTTCAAAAACGCGGGCGCGGCATATGATTATGTTTTCTATCCGATTTCCGGTCACGGCCTCAAGCTGAATAAGATTACGCCGGCGGCAAAGAAGTATACTGAGAAGCTGTTTGCATACTGCGAAACGTATTTTTGAGCCATATAGGGGAACGCCATGGAAATTCATATGAAAAGCTGCCTGAACATAAGAGATCTTGGCGGCGCGTCAGGGACCGGCGGCAGGACCGTGCGAACGGGAATGCTGATCCGTTCAGGGAAAACAGATACGCTGACGCCTGAAGACGCGGGGCTGCTGAGAGATCAGCTCCGGGTGACAACGATCATTGACCTCCGGACGGAAAAGGAGGCAAGGGAAAAGCCCGACCGGACGTTTGGCTGTAAATATCACAATATCCCGCTCAGACCGGACGTCAAAGCCGGTATCAAATACAAATTCCCCACGTCCCCGAAAGCGTTTGCCGAAAAATTCCCGTCGATGCCGCAGATGTACGTCGATATGCTGACCTCGGATTTTTCCGTTCGGCAATTGAAACGGATTTTTTCGATCATCTTTGAAGCCGCGAAAAACGATGAATGCGTTCTGTTCCATTGCACCGAGGGCAAGGACCGTACCGGGATCGTCGCGGCTCTGATCGAGCTGCTGCTCGGCGTTGACCGGGAAGCGATCATGAAGAATTATCTTGATTCAAACGAGGTCTTCAAAAAACGGAACCGCCGCTATTTTCTTCTGACCGTCGTCGCTTTTCTGGATATCGGCTACGCGAAGGAATTCAGAAAGATGTTCGAGGCCCATCCGTCCATGCTGGACAGCGTCTTCTCGATCATCGACGGCTTCGGCGGGATCGAGGCTTACTTCACCGGACAATTGCAATTCCCGCAGGCCGACGTCCGCGCATTCCGTGAAAGGCTGCTGGTCTGAGCGTTCCCGTATAGGAGCAATTCCGTAAAAAGGGGATAACGATATGAAAAATCCGATTGCCAAAAACAAACCTGTCGGCGCGATCCTGCTGACCGTGGCGCTGTTCGGCTTTGCGGTCTTCGTCTACCGGCTCATTTTCTACGTTTACGAATATGACGCGCAGTATTACCCCGTCGATTACGGCAGGTTTCAATTCCTTTTCTTTTTCACGGTGCAGTCCAATTTCTTCGCCTACGTTTACTTCCTCTTTGCGGGGCTTGCGGCGCTCGGGGTGAAAAAGGCGGAACGAATCGGCTTCCATCCCGGCGTCGGCACGCTGGCGACGCTGTACGTCGTTGTGGCGGGCGCGGTTTACTGCGGCGGGCTGCCGTTCGGCTTTGCGCCGCCCTTCACGTGGGATACGCCTTACCACCGCATGACCGTCGTGATCCAGATCTTCTACCATATGGTCATGCCCGTCGCGGCGCTTCTCCTTTACTGCTTCCCGTTCCGTAACGAGCGCCTCGGCAAACGCACGGTCCTTCTCAGCGGGATCTATCCGGTGGCCTATTCTTTATTCTCGTTGGTTCGCGGCCGCTTCACCGTCCCGCCCTATTATCCCTATCCCTTCTATGACCCGGAGTTTGTATGGCGGACGCTGATGAAGGACCGCCCCGTGAACCTTTTCGGCGCCTATGCGATTATCGCTTTGTGCATCGCCGTCGTCGGCTGCGGCCTGTTCATGGCGCTGTGCGCCATGCTGGTCTGGATACATAATAAGCGTGTGAAACAGCAATCAACGGATGAACCCGCAGGCGAAACGATTGCCCTTGCCGCGGAATCAAAAAACACGGCGGAAATCGACGGGAAAGAATAGAAAAAGTAAGCGGTACGAAGTGCGCTCATGCTTCCTCATCCCTTCGCTCGATTTTTCCCGGCACGGCTTCCATACCGAACATGCCCAGCGCAACGTTGACCTTATCCATCCGGACGGTCTCTTTGCCTTGCTCC
>CACZGD010000106.1 GCA_902780565.1 Oscillospiraceae bacterium | reverse complement strand
GGGCACGTGCCGGGCGAAACGCGGAAGCTGGACGAGATCCCCGCCACCTGCACCGGGAACGGCAGCTATCGTCTTGTGACGACCTGCACCGTGTGCGGGCAGACGATTGAAGACAAAACCGTCGTCGTCCCGGCGACCGGGCACACCGTTGTGACGGACCCCGCCGTGGAAGCCACCTGCGGCAGAGACGGCAAGACCGAAGGCAGCCACTGCGCAGTCTGCGGCGCCGTGCTGACGGCGCAGGAGACGATCCCCGCGACCGGCCATGACTTTGCGGACGGCGCCGCCGTGACGGATCTGACGACCGGCAGCGGCGTGAAGGCGACTTATGTGTGCCGCTTCTGCGGCGAAACGCAGACGAACGCGGCGATCGACGCGGCGGCAGCCGTCGGCGGATACGAACGCGTCTGGCACACGCTGGAGGCGGCTGTGGCGGCGGCAAACGGCGAGACCGTCTACCTGCTGCGCGATACGACCCTCGAAAACGATCTGACCCTCACGGGCGTCACGCTCGTGATCCCCTGCGAAGAACAGGACGTCGGCTACTACACCAGAGAGGACGACGGGAACTACCCCTTCTATTGCCCCGATAACAGCGGGACAGCCGTCGCGCCCGCGCGCTACCGGACCCTGACGGTCCCGGCGGGCAGGACCCTGCGCGTCGGTGAAAACGCGACCCTGCTCGTGAACGCCGTGACCGGGCAGAAGAAAACGTCCGGCGAGAACTACGGCGTCACCGGCAACTATGCCGGTATCGCCCTGCAGGGAGATATCCACGTTGAAAACGGCGGCGTGTTCGACTGCGCGGGTTACACGACCGGCAGCGGGCGCGTCACCGTAAAGAACGGCGGCACGCTGTATGAGACCTACGGGCTTGTGAAATTCCGCGGCGGCGCGTATGCCTACGCCGCGCTCAGCGGACTGATCTTCCCGATCGACGAATACGAAATGAACGCCGTGCAGACGCCGCTGACGCTGGAAGCGGGCGGTCTGCTTTCCGGCACCGTCAAGGCCTACGCCTCCGGCGCGTACCACTACTGCCACTTCCCGCAGGTCGGAACGAGCGACGCCCTGCTGCTGATGTCGGACGGCGCTTCGCTGGAGCGTCTGGTGCGCGGGGAAAAGAGCGTGTATAAGTTCACCGGCAACGTCGCCTTCAGCGAGACCAAGCTCAAGATCGCGGGCAACGCCATGTCCACCGCAAACGGCACCACGCCCTATAAGATGAACGGCAACGTGCAGCTTGAGTTCTATCACGGCACGGTCGCCATGGCAAGGCGCTTCGCCTTCCTGCCCGGTTTCCATATGGTCGTGGGCGAGGGCGCCACGCTGAACACCACCGCAAGGGGCTTCGGCTTCTTCGCGACCGCTGACGACTGCGACTGGAACGGGACCTCCTACCCCGGCTTCTACGGGCTCGACAGCCTGTACGCCTCCGCTTCGCGGCACTACACCGCAGGCAGATCGGACGCCGCCCTTTACGTGCTGGACGGCGGCAGGGTGACCGGCAAGGGACTCTTTGTCGGGCGGATCTACACGGACGAAGCCTCCTCCTATTCCACCACGAACAGCGCCTCCTCCGGCAGCATTTACGTGGCCCGGGGCGAGGTCTCCGGCGACGCGAATTCCTATTCCGTCGGCAGCAGCACCTTTACCCTGCCCGTGATGCGGGAGACCCTGCGCGGCGACGCACTGGCAGCCGCCCGCGCCATGCTGGGACTGGACTGAAAAAACGACCGACTGAAACACAGAAGGCCCGCGCCGCGGGTCTTCTTTTTAACGCTTTTCAGTTGCCAAAAATACGAATTGACATCCACAGCGTTTTCTGTTATGATAATCTTGTATACTTATGGATTGGAGTGTCAACCGGATGAAAAAAGCGATCTGCGCGCTGTTATCCTTATTTCTGCTTTTCGGGACGCTGACGCTGCCCGCCCTTGCGGCGCAGGACGGCGAGGGAACCGGGACGCTGCCCGTTTCCGGGGAGCCCGAACCGCCGACGGACGAACCACCGACGGAGGACGCGGCGCCCGATTTTGCGGTGCTGCCCTTTGACGACTCGACAACGCTGATCCGCCCGTGGCGAAGCGAACTCAGCGGGGAATGGGTTCTGTTTCTGCCTGCGGGCGCAGACCTTACCGCGCTGACGGTCGGCACGGGGGCGGACGCGCTGCTGCTCGGCGGGACCGAGCTGCACGGCGGCGACAAAACGGACCTGCTGCAGCCGGACGCGGTCCTTCCCCTGCAAATCGGCGAGCGGGAGGAGACCCTGCGCGTGCTGGCGTCCGAGAACCTGCCTTCCGTGTTTATCTCAACCGAATCCGGGTCGCTGGACTACATCCACGCGGATAAGTCGCACAAGGAAAAGGGCAGGATCACCACGGTGGAAAACGGCGAAGTCACCCTGTCCGACGCCGAGCTCAAGCAGATCAAGGGGCGCGGAAATTCCACCTGGAACTACGAAAAGAAGCCCTATAACATCAAATTCGATAAAAAGACCGGTCTGCTCGGCATGGAGGCGGCAAAAAAATGGAGCCTGCTGGCGTCCTACGTGGATCAGTCTCTGCTCCGCAACCCGCTGGCGACCTACCTGTCGAACGCGATGGGCCTGTATTTCACGCCCGATTACCGCTGGGCGGACCTGTACGTCAACGGCGAATATCAGGGCAACTACCTGATTTATGAAAGCGTGGAGGTCGGCAAGACCCGCGTGGATATCCACGACCTTGCCGCGGACAACGAGGAAGCGAACCCCGACGTGGACGATCTGGAGGACCTGCCGCAGGTCGGCACCGGTCCCGACGGCGCGGTGGAGGACGGCTACGTCTTCGGCAGCCGCAAATGGATCGACATCCCGAACGACCCCGCCGAGATCAACGGCGGCTACCTGATCGAGCTGGAATACCGCAACCGCTACCCGGATGAGCTCAGCGGCTTCGTGTCGAAACGCGGGCAGTGCGTCGTGCTGAAGGCCCCGGAGTGCGCCTCCGAATGGGAGGTCGCCTATATCAGCAGCTTCTATAACGAGGCGGAGGAGGCGCTTTACGCGCCGGACGGCAGAAACAGCCTCGGGCGGCACTATTCCGAATATTTCGACCTGCCCTCCCTCGCCCGGATGTACATTTTGGAGGAGTATGCAGCCGAATACGACTGCGGCATCAGCAGCAACTACTTCTATAAGGACGCGGATTCCGGCCTGCTGGTCGCCTCGCCCATCTGGGATTTCGATATCGCCTTCGGCCGCACGGACGTGGTGTATGACGATATGTGGCTGCGAGACCCCGCGATCTGGTTCGCGAACATGCGCTTCGAGCGCTCCGGCGCCAACGGCGTTACGGTCGTGCAGCCCACCGTGTTCAATCTTGTCTATCGCTCCGCGGAATTCCGGCAGCTCGTGCGCGAAACGTGGCAGTCCTACCGGGAGCTGTTCGCGCCCGCGAACCTGACCGCCGAGATCGACGCGATGGCAGGCAGGATCGAGGCCTCCGCCGTGATGGACGCGATCCGCTGGGATCTCCACCGCACGACCGCCTCGGACACGACCCGCGCAAAGGTCCGGGAGCAGGTCGGCGCCGTGCGTTCCTACGTCACGGGGCGCACCCCCGCGCTGGATCGCGGCTTTTCCGAAAACGCCGCCCTGCTGTATTACGAGGCGAACGGCGCGCTCGGCTTCATGACCCATAACGCCATCTCCAAAATCGGCGACGCCGTCGCGCTGTACGGCGATTCCCGCGGCAAGACCATCCGCCTGAAGGCGCCCGAAACGGGGCTTTCGCTGCTGGGCTGGTGCGAGGACCCGAACGGAGACGGTCCCGTTTACGCGCCCGGCGACAGGCTGACCCTGCAAAAGGAGGTCACGACCCTGTACGCGATCTGGGGCGTTGCGCCGGCGGTCGTGGAGCACACGGCGCTGCTGGGCGACGTGGACCGCGATGGGCAGCTCAGCGCGGCGGACGCAAGACTCGCGCTGCGCGCCGCCGTGGGGCTGGAGGACTTCGCCGAAAAGACGGACGATCCCCGCTTCCTGCTTGCGGATCTGGACGAAGACAACGCGATCACGGCGTCCGACGCGCGTCTGATCCTGCGCGCCGCCGTGGGGCTGGACGACCTTGAGGGCAAAACCGTGACCTTCACGGAGCCCGAAACCCCGGACGAGCCCGAGAACCCGGAGAACCCCGAGAACCCGAGCGATCCAGAAAACCCGAGCGATCCAGAGAACCCGAGCGATCCCGAGAACCCGAGCGATCCCGAGAACCCGGAGAACCCCGAAAACCCGAGCGATCCCGAGACCCCGGAGAACCCCGAAAACCCGAGCGATCCCGAGAACCCGGAGAACCCCGAAAACCCGGAGAACCCCGAGAACCCGGAGAATCCCGAGAATCCCGGCGAGCCGACCTCCGACCCGGAAGGCTGAATAATAAATATAAAAAACTATATAATATAAGACCCCGCCCGCTTCCCTGCCGAAGCGGGCGTTTTTTAGCGTCCCATAAAAAAGCCCCCGCGCCTTTCGGCGCAGGGGCGGGAAAATATTTCCGTTTGCGAACGCTTATTCCGCATCGGGCGCATACAGCGCCTTGAGACGAAGCAGGTGGTTATAGCGCTCCACGCTCTTCTCCTCGGCTTCCGCAAACAGCTTTTCGGCTCTTTCGGGGAACTTGCGGGTGAGCTGGGAGTAACGCGCCTCGTTCATCAGGAAGCCTCTGAACGCCTCCTTGTCGCCGAGCTTGGAATCCACGGTGAAGGGATTCTTGCCTTCGGCCTTGAGGGCGGGATTGTAGCGGAACATATTCCAGTAGCCGCATTCCACAGCCTTCTTCATCTCGTCCTGGCAGTGCGTCATGCCGCCCTTGATGGAGTGCATTTCGCAAGGCGCATAGGCGATCACGATGGAGGGACCCGGATAGGCCTCCGCCTCGCGGATGGCGTTGAGGGTCTGGTTCATGTTCGCGCCCATGGCGATCTGCGCAACGTAAACGTAGCCATAGCTCATGGCGATCTCGGCAAGGCTCTTCTTGGCGATGGACTTACCGGCGGCCGCGAACTGCGCGACCTGACCGATCTGGGACGCCTTGGAGGCCTGTCCGCCGGTGTTGGAATACACCTCGGTGTCGAAGACCATGATGTTGACGTCCTCGCCGGAGGCAAGCACGTGGTCCACGCCGCCGAAGCCGATATCGTACGCCCAGCCGTCGCCGCCGAAGATCCACACGCTCTTCTTGGCAAGGTAATCCTTGTTCTTCAGGATCTCCACGCGGTTCTCGCAGTCGCAGTCGAGCTTTTCAAGGGCTTCCACAAGGGCCTTCGCGGCGGCGCCGTTCTTCTCGCCGTCGTTCTTCGTGGCAAGGAACGCTTCGGCAGCGGCCTTCACGTCGGCGGGGGCGCCGTCCTTCGCGGCGATCTCTTCCACACGGGCGATCAGGGAGTTGCGGATGGCGTTCTGCCCGAGCAGCATACCGAAGCCGTGCTCGGCGTTATCCTCAAACAGGGAGTTCGCCCACGCGGGACCGTGGCCTTCCTTGTTGACGGTATAGGGGGACGTCGCGGCGGGTCCGCCCCAAATGGAGGAGCAGCCCGTGGCGTTGGAGATATACATTCTGTCGCCGAAGAGCTGGGTCACAAGACGCGCATAGGCGGTCTCGGCGCAGCCCGCGCAGGAACCGGAGAACTCAAGCAGCGGCTGCTTGTACTGGCTGGAGATGGTGGTCAGCTTCTCGGTGAGGTCCTTCTTCTCGGTGACGTTGGCGACGCAGTAGTCGAACGCGGCCTGCTGATAGTCCTGGCTCTCGCGGGAGACCATCTTGATCGCGCCGGGCTTGCAAACGCCCACGCACACGCCGCAGCCCATGCAGTCGAAGGGCGAAACGGCCATGGTGAATTTATAGGGCTTGCCCTTGAGATCCTTATATTTCAGGACCTCGGGCGCGGCGGCCAGCTCCTCCTCGTTCAGGGCGAAGGGACGGATGGTCGCGTGCGGGCACACGAAGGCGCACTGGTTGCAGGAGACGCACTTGGTGGGATCCCATTCGGGGACCATCACGGCAACGCCGCGCTTCTCAAACGCAGAAGCGCCCTGCTCGAAGGTGCCGTCCGCATGATCCATGAACACGGACACGGGCAGTCTGTCGCCGTCCATCTTGCCGACGGGCTTCATGATGGAGTCGACCATCTTCTCGAGCTTCGTCAGCTCATGGTCCTTCGCCTCAACCTTCACGTCCTCGGCGTTCGCCCAGTCGGCGGGCACGTCGATCTTGACGTAAGCGGTGGCGCCGGCGTCGATCGCGGCTTCGTTCATCTGCACGATCTCAATGCCCTTCTTCATGAACTTCTGCGCCTTTTCCTTCATGTAGCCGATGGCCTCCTCCTCGGGAAGGACCTTGGCAAGGGAGAAGAACGCGGACTGCAGCACGGTGTTGGTGCGCTTGCCCAGACCGATCTTCGCGGCGAGGTCGATGGCGTTCACGGTATAGAGCTGGATGTTGTTGTTGGCGATATAGCGCTTGGCTTCGGCGTTCAGCTTTTCAGCCAGCTCCTTCTCGTCCCACTGGCAGTTGATCAGGAACACGCCGCCGGGCTTCACGTCGTTGACCATGCGGAAGCCTTTTTCCACATAGGAGGGGTTGTGGCACGCCACGAAGTCGGCCTTATTGATGTAATAGGGGGACTTGATGGGCTTGTCGCCGAAGCGCAGGTGCGAGATCGTGATGCCGCCGGTCTTCTTGGAGTCATACTGGAAATAGGCCTGCACGAACTTGTCGGTATGGTCGCCGATGATCTTGATGGAGTCCTTGTTCGCGCCGACGGTGCCGTCGCCGCCCAGACCCCAGAACTTGCACTCGATGGTGCCTTCGGCAGCGGTCGCGGGCGCGGGCTTCTCCTCGAGGGACAGATAGGTCACGTCGTCGTGGATGCCGAGGGTGAAGTGCGGCTTCGGGGCGTCCTTGGCAAGCTCGTCATACACGGCGAAGATGCTCGCGGGCGGGGTGTCCTTGGAGCCGAGGCCGTAGCGGCCGCCGGTCACGCGGATATCGCTTCTGCCGCAGGCAGCCAGCGCCGCCACAACGTCCAGGAACAGGGGCTCGCCGATGGCGCCGGGCTCCTTGGTGCGGTCCAGCACGGCCAGCTTCTTGCAGGTCGCGGGGATGGCTTCGCACAGCTTCTCCACGGAGAAGGGACGGTACAGACGGACCTTGACAAGACCGACCTTTTCGCCCTGGGAGAGCATATAGTCGATGACCTCTTCCGCCACGTCGCAGATGGAGCCCATGGCCACGATCACGCGGTCGGCGTCCGGCGCGCCGTAGTAGTTGAAGAGCTTATAATTCGTGCCGAGCTTGGCGTTGACCTTGTCCATATACTCTTCCACAACGGCGGGCAGCTTGTCGTAATACTCGTTGCAGGCCTCTCTGTGCTGGAAGAAGATATCGCCGTTTTCATGCGAGCCGCGCATCACGGGATGCTCGGGGTTCAGCGCGCGGCGGCGGAACGCGTCGACCGCGTCCATATCGACCATGTCCTTCAGGTCGTTGAAATCCCACACCTCGATCTTCTGGATCTCGTGGGAGGTACGGAAACCGTCAAAGAAGTTGATGAACGGCACTCTGCCCTTGATGGACGCCAGGTGCGCCACGGCGCCGAGGTCCATGACCTCCTGCGGGTTCGTCTCGGCCAGCATGGCAAAGCCGGTCTGACGGCAGGCGTAAACGTCGGAATGATCGCCGAAGATGTTCAGCGCGTGGGACGCGACGCAGCGCGCGGACACGTGGAACACGCAGGGCAGCAGCTCGCCCGCGATCTTGTACATGTTGGGGATCATGAGCAGCAGGCCCTGAGAAGCGGTGTAGGTCGTGGTGAGCGCGCCCGCCGCAAGAGAGCCGTGCACGGTACCGGCGGCGCCGGCCTCCGACTGCATTTCCGCAACGCGCACGCGCGTGCCGAAGATGTTTTTCAGACCGTCCGCGGACCACTGGTCCACGTAGTCCGCCATGGGGGACGAGGGCGTGATGGGATAGATCCCGGCGACCTCGGTAAACGCATAGGACACCCACGCCGCTGCGTTGTTGCCGTCCATGGTCTTTTTCTGTCTTACCATAGTATAATCCTCCTAAAATGATTTACAAGTGACTCGGTAAAAACCAACCTATATTTTAACACCAATCGACCCGGTTGTAAATATGAAATTTCTGAAAATCCGGCAAAAATCGAAAGATATCAATAATATAATAATATTTATTACATTATATAAGAAACCCCGACCGGAGCCGGAACATATAAGAACCCCCGACCGGATCGGGGGCGGGGGAAAAAGGCTTTCTTCGCCGCGCAAACAAAACAGGCTCCGGCGAAAACCGGAGCCTGCGGGAATAACCGATTTATTTGTTCAGGGTCGCGGCGTCGACGAACACGCCCTCGCCGGAATTGACGCCCGTAGTCAGCACGCTGCTCATCCCGTTGATCGCGGCGACCTCTTTCCGTCTGGCTTCCTGCGCCAGCTCCATATAGGTGATCTTCAGCCCGAAGCCTGCGTGACTGGCCTTCTCATCGTAATACTGCGCAGGGGATACGATCCGCTCACCGGTCACAAGATTGTGCAGCGTCGTTTCGGTAAAATCGCTGATGATCTTATAGCGGATATAGGTCAGCACGCATTTATCGCCGTTCGTGTTGATATACGCGACCACGTACCCGGCCTGCGCCTCGGCAGGCGGGTAGGCCTGTCTGATCCTGTTGAAATCGGAAACTGCCAGATAGACGTAGTCGTCCGCGGGGACCTTGACCTCCGAAGGCGCCGGCAGCTTTTCCAGCCCAACGGCGGCGCGGAGAACCAGACGCGCGTCCGCGGCGGTGACGGCCTTGTCATAATCCACGTCGGCATAAAAGGTCTGATCCGCGTCGAACGTCTCCAGCCCGACCGCTGCGCGAAGGACCAGACGCGCGTCCGCGGCAGTCACGCTGCCGTCGCCGTCAAGATCTCCGCGGCTGAGGGGAATGGTCTTGGCGGGCGCGTCGAAGGACGCGGCGGAGGATACCTTCACGCCGGAGCTTTCCCGCATCTGCAGCGTGATTTTTGACGCCACGGGGTTCTCGCTGACGATCTCGAAGCGCAGCACCGCGCATTCAAACTCCCCGGCGTTGACGTCGACGGGATTTTTGGCGTCTTTGGAATCCGCGGC
>CACZGD010000105.1 GCA_902780565.1 Oscillospiraceae bacterium | reverse complement strand
AGCATCGGGAAGACGAGCGTGCAGCAGGAAACAACCATCAAAGCCGAAAGAAGCAGCGACAATGCTTTTTTCGGGATGGAATTTCTTCTTGTCATCGTTCATTTCTCCTTTACTAAAAGAAATTGAATTGTCCATATCAGTCGAAATCGGGCGAATACCCCAAAGGGAGGCGTCTTGGCCGCGAGCCGGGACCTGACCGTCCCTGTGCGCGGCCTTGCCGCGTCCGAACGATTTTGACGCTTGATCCCCCGCTTCTGACCAAGCCGGGAACCGGCGCAAAATAGTTTGGGCGTAGAAGTCCAATTTACACTTATACATATTTTATTATAGTGAAAAAATCGGAAAAATCAATAGTTTTATCATCGGTCGTATTAAAAAATTTGATAACTGTTTTTCGTGCAGTTTATACAAAGATCCACGACAGTTTTCAGTGAATTGTTGCATAGATGTTACGAGAAAAATATAGGCGTCAAAAACAAAGCCGACAAAGGCTATCTCAGATGGGCGTTCCGGTCCGACTCCGGTTGAGAATAGCGGGAGGCGGCTGTGGTTTTTGTAGGGGGCGGCGTCCCCGACGCCCCGCGACGGAGACGTTTCCGGTGTGGCAGGACCTTCGGGCGACGGGTTGCGTCCGAACGAAGCAACCGAACGTCTGGATCGTCCGTCGGTTCGCCGGGGTCGGATCGATTTCCGCCCCCCCTTCGGCGGGGAATTTTTTACTTTACAAATCTTCATACATATGATAAACTGTATTCATATCACAGCGCCGGGGCGGACCCGGCAGTTTACAACGAAAGGGAAGAGTGATTATGTGTGGTATCATCGGCGAGATCGGCAAGGTCAACGTGATGGGGGATATTTTAGAAGGGCTGAAGAAGCTGGAGTACCGGGGATATGATTCCGCGGGCGTGGCGGTGTTCACGGACGCGGGCGTGCGCCGGGTGCGCGCGGTGGGGAGCATTGCCGCGCTGGAGGAAAAGCTGCGAAACGACGCGCCGGCGGGGACACTGGCGATCGGGCATTCCCGCTGGGCGACGAACGGAAAAGTGACCGAGGCGAACGCGCATCCGCACCGCGCGGGCAAATTCACGGCGGTGCACAACGGCATTATCGAGAACGCGGCGGCGCTGAAGGCGGAATATTTCGCGGGCGCAGCCTTTGAAAGCGAGACGGACACCGAGGTGGTCGTAAAGCTCCTGGACCGGTTTTATACCGGCGACGTGGGCGAGGCGATCCGCCGGACCGAGGCCGTACTGACGGGCTCGTGGGCGCTGGGGATTTTGTGCGACGACTGCCCGGGCACGCTGTTCGCGGCGGCAAGCGGCTCTCCCCTGCTTGTGATCGAAACCGGGAACGGGCGCTGCATCGCCTCCGACGCGGGCGCGGTGCAGGACCCCGTTTCCGTCACGAAGCTCGAAAACCGGGAATACGCGGCGCTGACCGCGAACGCGGTCACTATATATAATGAAAAGGGCGAGCCCGTGCAAAAAGCGCCCCTGACGGCGACGGCCGGGGCGCTGACGCTGGATAAGGGCGGCTATGAGCACTACATGATGAGCGAGATCATGCAGCAGCCGGAGGCCGTGCGCAGAACGCTTGCCGCCGTGCCGGACGAAGACTATATCCGCGACGCGCGGGAGATCGTGATCGTGGCGTGCGGCTCCGCCTACCACACCGGGCTGGTGGGCGCAAGGCTGTTCGAGTCCGTGCGGCGCATCCGGGCGCACGCGGAGATCGCCAGCGAATTCCGCTATGCCGATCCCCTGATCGGGCCCGGGACCCTGTGCATTTTCGTCTCGCAGTCCGGCGAGACGGCGGATACACTGGCGGCGCTGCGGCTTGCCAAGGAGAAGGGCGCGCGCACGCTTGCCATCGTCAACGTGCCCGGCTCCGCGATTGCGACCGAGAGCGACGAGGTGATCCTGACCCGCGCCGGGCGCGAGATCGCCGTCGCCACCACGAAGGCCTATTCCGCGCAGCTTGCGGTGTTCTATTGCCTGGCGCTCGGGAAGACCGAGGCGCTGGGGCGTCTGCCCGAGGCGATCTATACCGCCATTGCCGAAAACGACGAAAAATGCCGCCGCGTTGCCGAGCGCATTGCCGGCTGCCGGAACATCTTTTTCATCGGGCGGCTGCTGGATAACGCCGTGAGTCAGGAGGGCAGCCTGAAAATGAAGGAGATCTCCTACCTCAACTCGCAGGCCTACGCCGCCGGGGAGCTCAAACACGGCACAATCTCCCTTGTGGAGCCCGGCGCGCCGGTCATTGCGACGGTGACGGACGAGACCATCCTGACGAAGACCGCCTCCAACCTGCACGAGGTCAAGGCGCGCGGCGCGTTCACGATCGTGATCGCCGCAAAACACCTCGCGGACAAAATCGAAGCGGACCTGACCCTCACCGTGCCGGACGTGGGTCCCCTGCTCGCCCCCTCCGTCGCCGTCGTGCCCATGCAACTCATGAGCTATTACACGGCAAAAGCCCTCGGCTGCGAGATCGACAAGCCGAGGAACCTTGCAAAAAGCGTGACGGTGGAATAATGAGGGGCCAAGGGCCGAGGGCCGAGGGCCGGGGGCCGAGGGGCGGGACCTGCAGTCGGCATTGATAATAGGGCCGAGGGCCGAGGGCCGGGGGCCGAGGGTCGGGACCTGCAGTCGGCATTTTAAGATGGGTAAGGGCGAGGCCCTTCCGAAATTTTGCATTCAGTATTCTGCATTTTGCATTTAAAAAGGGGTATGGGGTGAACCCCATCCCCCGGCCCTCGGCCCTGTGCGCCCAGTAAAAAAAGAGCCTTGCGGCTCTTTTTTTACTGCTTATACGCCATGCACAGGCGGTTGCGTTCGTCGAGGAGGTTCGAGATCTCGCCGATCATGGAGGAGACGGCGTAGTGATCACGCGCGTTGACGGCGTTTTTGAGGTTGTTGACCGCGGCGTAGATGGAATCCTCCGCGGGGATCGAGGCGGGCGAGCTGACCGGGTCCGAATAGCGGAAACGCTCCGCAAGCTGCATCAGTTGGTTCGAGAGGGCGGGATCGCCGCAGCGCCCGGCGACGGTCATCATATCCTGCGTGAGGATCTTCATGCGGCGGGTATTGTCCGTCTTCGCGGCGGCGATGTTTTCGATCTGCTCCCGCGCGTTCGCGGCGAAAAGGATGCCGACCAGCGCGACGCCGAGCAGGATGACGAACAGGACCAGCGGGATCCACGGCGGGCACAGCAGCCCGAAGCCCATGAACACAAAGCCCGCGAGAAGCTGCACCGCGAGATAGATGAGCGCAAGGCGCAGGATGGGCAGATGATAGAAGCGGGAAATCGCGCGTTCGTCCGAGCCGTGCACGTACATCACGTACGCGAACACGCCGATGGCGATCAGGGAGAAGCAGAAGGCGATCCAGTAGGTGGGGTTATGCTTATCGAACGGGATCGCAAGCGCCGCCACCAGGAACACCACGAACAGAACGCACGCGGGGACGAATTTCTTGAGTGCCTGAGTACCGTTATTCATAGTATGTACCTCCGTTTCGTCGATGGGACGGAATCATTCATCCGTCTTTTTGAAGCCGCACTCCGGGCAGAAGCGGGAAACGATCCCCTTCGCGCCGCAGTTCGGGCAGGTCCAGCCGGCAGGCTGTTCTTCGGCGGCGGGCTTGGGGCTGCCGCATTCGGGACAGAATTTGGACGTGATGCCCTTCGCGCCGCAGGCGCAGTCCCAGGTCTCCTTCACGGGCTTGGGATTGCCGCACTCCGGGCAGAATTTGGACGTGATGCCCTTTCTGCCGCAGGCGCAGTCCCACGCGTCCTTCACGGGCTTGGGGCTGCCGCATTCGGGGCAGAATTTGCTGGTGACGCCTTTTTTGCCGCAGGCGCAGTCCCAGCTCTCCTCCGGCGCGGGCTTGGGGCTGCCGCACTCCGGGCAGAATTTGCCGTCAATGCCGGTCCTGCCGCAGCCGGGGCAGGTCCAGCCGCCCTCGCCCACCGGGGTGTTCAGGCCCGAGAAGCCCTGCATCATGTTGCCGATCTGGGGCGCCACCGTGGTGGCTGCCGCCATGCCGACGCCGAGGCCCAGCAGATCGCCGACCACGCTGCTGCCGCCGCCTCCGCTGATGGCGGGGCCCATGTTGCCGATGCCCTCGGCATACGCCTTCTGCACGTCGGCCTGAATGAGATCGCGCTGGGTGTAGCCCTTCATCTTCATTTCCGCCGCCTCGGCCTCCGCCTGCATACGGTAAGCGTCCGCCTTGGCCTGCGCCTGAATGCGCTGGATCTGGGCCTCGCCCTGCGCGCCGACCAGCTTGACCTGCGTCTTTGCGGCGACCTTCTGCGCCTCCGCCTCGGCGACCGTGCGCTCGATGTTCTCGCGCCGCACGCGCAGGACCTGCTCGGCATACTGCTCGCGCAGCGCCACGAAGTTCTTGTCGTCCATCGGCAGCATGATGGTCTTGACGTAGAACTCCGGCATGACAAGGCCGTAGGGCTCCAGCTCCGCGTTGATCTTCGCGCCGAGGGCGGCGCTCAGCTCCATCAGGTGCTCGTCGATCTCCAGCACCGAGATGCCGCTTTCGCGGATCGTGGACGCAAGATAGGACTTGACGTGCGTCATGATCATGGTGCGGAAGATGCCCCTGCCGGTGTTGTTGCCCATCACGGCGGCGGCGGACAGGCCGTCCGTCGTGCCGACGATCTTGTTCAGCAGGCGGCGGGGGTCCGCCACACGGATATTGAATTCCCCGTTCGCGCCCAGCTCCACGTGGATGCCGGAGCCGGGATCGAACAGCCGGACCTTGGAGTCGGTGCCCCACTTCACGGCCATCACGGTGGAGAGGTTGACGAAATAGACCTCGCAATGGAAGGGGTTCTGCCCGCCGGTGGGGAGCTTATAGACCTTATCCATGAGCGGGAGGTTCTCGGTCTCGAGGGTATAGCGGCCGGGACCGAAGGAATCCAGCGCCTCGCCGTCCCTAAAGAAGACGGCGGTCTGGCTGTCGTGGACGATGAGCTGGCTGCCGAGCTTGAAGTCCTCGATGGGATGCTTGAACACCAGCGTGTCCACGTCGCCCTCATACTTGATCACGGCGGGCATGGCGCGCTTTTTGATCTCCTCGTCCTTCAGGCGCTCGCCGAGGTCGTTGACGTAGTCGCACACCGGGCACGTGAAGGTCGCGGCGCCCTTGGAGGCGCGGTGACGCACGCCGCACTGCGCGCACGAGAACTCGAACGTGCGAGCGGCGTCCGACCCGGTGTTGATGCCGTGTCCGCAGACGGGGCACTTGGTGCGCGTGCCCTTCGACTGGTCATAGAGCATCACGTTGCCGCAGTGCGGGCACATGAGCGAGGTCATTTTGTCCGTGGCGACGTTGATCACGTAGCCGCAGGCGCAGTCGATCTTCTTGCGCGCGAAAAAGCCGGTTTTCGCCTCGGCAAATCTGCCGCAGCTGGGACATTCGATTACAAACTTGGACATCGGAGTACCTCCTTGTGGTCTATGGGGATATTACGTACAAAGGGATCAATATATGAAATCAGGAAAACGGATCGCCGGGATCTTACAGCTCAGGATTCGCAATCTGTACACAGGGGAAATATGCTGTCCGTGGAATCGCTCGGCACAAATTTGACACACGGCGTTCCGGCAGCGACTTGCCCGAGCTCCCCAGGCAGCAGATCCCCGCCGCACATTTTGCATTTGCAGATCGCCATGTTTGCGCTCCTTTGGTCCGAAATCTTGCTTATTTTATATTATAACAGTTTATCCGACGTATTGCAATCGGTTTTTTACACTTTCCCGCGCAAACGGGAAATGTAAGCGTCAACCGCGCGGCGCGGGGGATTACAGGTTGCCGTCCTGCCGCGTGATTTTTCCGCGCGGGCGGTCAGACCGAGACCTTAAAGCCGGAAAGCAGGGTCTCGCGGACGTTCACGGACTTGACCCGCCCGGCGCCGATGGGCACAAAAACCGTACCGACGAGGGAGCCATTCGGCAGCAGGACGTTCACGGTGTGGCGCCCCGCGGGCAGCTCGATCTCGACAATGCGGAAGGAGTGGAACGGGCCGGTCTCATACGTCTGGTTGTCCACCTTGACCGTCATCCCGCCGCATTCGCTGCGGGTCTCAATGATGACGCGCAGGGTGCCGCCGGCGCGCAGCGCGTTCGCCAGCTCCCCGCACTGCGCGGCAAGCGCGTCGGAATCCGCATAGCCGGAGAGCGCTGAAAATTTCAGCGCCGCGGCCTCATAATCCGCCGCGCGGCGGGCGGACGTCATCTGCGCCTTTGCCGCCTCAAAGCGCTCCGCAATGCGGTTGCCCTCCACCACGGTGCGGTATTCCTCCACGTACGCGCCCAGCATCTCGCGCACGGCGGGGGACGCGAAGCGCCATGCCTTCTGATAGGCGTATTCGCTGCGCAGATCGTACCGGCAGAAGCGCAGCGCCTCCCCGTTCGGGGCCTGCGCCTTCGCCAGCGTTTTGGCGAAATAGGCGTCCCCGTTCTCGGGGTCCAGATCCAGCGTCTTTTCGGCGTATTCGTCCGCCTTTGCCCATTCTCCGTCCTCCAGATACATGAAGGCACGCTTGAGCAGCGGCGCGGTTGCCCCGGCAAGGGGATTTTCGACGGGCGCGGCGACCGGCGCGGCGACCGGGGCGGGGGCGTCGCCGAGGATCTTGGCGACGCCGCGGGTGAGGTCCTGCATCGCGCCCAATTTCCCGAGGTCCTGCGCCTGCAGCATCCGGAATTCGTCCGGCATATCGTAGGGGTCCATATCCCGGTAGCAGGGGATCAGGACCTTCGTCTTGTCCTTCGCGGCGAGACGCAGGAAGCGGGACCATTCGTTTTTCACCCACACCGAGTGGAAGTATTCGTACTTTGTGCCGACGCAGAGCATGATTTTTGCGGAGTTCAGCGCGGCGAAGATGTACGGCTCATACTGTAACCCGAGTTTATCTTCTAACGTAATACGCGAGAAAAAGACCTTGTAGCCCTTGCCGGTCAGCGCGTCGTAGATGTCCTGCGCCATGACGGAATCGGGCGTGCGATTGCCGGATTCGTCCGTCTCTTTGTAGCAAATGAAAATGTCGTACGGCTGCTCGTTGCGGCTGATGGAGAGAATTTCCTCGTTGATCCGGTCGATCTCGCGGGCTTCGTCACGGTAGACCTTCTGCGCCGTCACGTCGGCGTATTCCATCGCCAGCTCAAAATACTCGTCCCGCGCCGCCTTCTCGAAGCTCGCGCGGTGGCAGGTGGGCTTTTTCTCCCCGGTCGCGGGGTCGTCCACGTACTCGATGCCGTACTTGCAAAGTAAAGCGCCCCAATACGCTTCCGCCTCCTCCGGGAACTCGGCGATGATGTTCTCATAGATCCCCGCCGCCTTGTCGAACTCGCTGTTCATTCTGAGGCGGTTCGCGCGGTTAAAAAGGGTCATTTTCTTCTCGTTGTCCGCGCTCGGCACCGTCTGGGTCGTGCCGCAATATTCGCAGGTCACGATCTTGTCCAGCTCCGTGATCGTGAGGTCGCCCCCGCACATCTTGCATTTACAAACAGCCATGATGCTTTATTTCCTTTCCTGCGTCACTCTATTTTTTATATCTTCTATTGCCTTTAAATAGAATTCTTTGTATGTTCGATCCTTATCATCTTTATACTTCTGAACTGCCACTTTATCATTATCGTCTTTTGGCGCATCCGGCAGTCTGAAACCAAGATCCACATGTTCAGCACCAAATATCTTCAGCAGTTCGATCCGTTCGGAAAAGAACGGGGCGGCAGGTTCATAAAAGTATATTCTTCCTTGTGTTGCGTACACTTCGTTCTTCCTTCGATTCAGCAGCCACCACAAGTCAAATTCCGAGAGATTGAATCCAAAACCGAGGATATAAAGATCATCCAATAAAAAGGAATCAATCCAACTGTTCCGTTGAATTTCCTCTCCGGTTTCTGCCATTTTTTTATAGCGATAGCCTAATTTGTCAACATATTCTTTTATTTTGAATAGAAGATTTCCGTAGTAATAATGCCCCAAGAGCATGCTGTCGTGTTTACGCGCTTCTCCGTGAATATGCCAAATCTCATTGTTTATACCGTTATAATCTATCCGTAAAAAAGTATGAAGCAAATACTTCGGGTCCGCACGCTTTACTATATCCGTGTGATCCTGCATATGGAAAAGCTGACTCTCTGTAATCTGAAGTCGCTTCCGGGAGGCAATTTCAATCTCATAACTGTAATTCGTCGACAGAATACGATCGAACCCAATAGAAAGAATATCCCGTAATACGTTCGCATGCTGTCCTTCGGAAACACTTCCATAGAAAGGTGAAAGACCGGGATCCATTTGTTCTTTCTTCGCTTTTTTGATCCTGGCGGCTTCAAACGCTTCAATTTGTCCCTTTATGTTATCGTCAGTTAACAGGATCGCGCGAAGAGGCATTGGAGAATCGAATGTGTTGCCGTCCCATTCCGGGTGTTTGGATATATTGTTTAATAAATCTCCCCAGGAACCACTGCCGAAAGATTGATTAAGACCATTTCCTAAAAGAAGAACCTTCTTATTTCCCATTTTTTATCCTCCAAGTTTTTTCAGCTCGTCATCGATTGCGGCAAGACGCGCTTCCACCTCTTTGCGTTTCCCGGATTTAAAGAACCCAGTCAGGTTTGGCAGCTCGGCTTCAAGCGCGGCTTTTTCTTTTGAAAGCTCCGCAATTTGTGTCAGCCGCTCTTCCTCGGCATGTTTCTCTGCGGCAGCGCGTTCCTCCTCGGCGCGTTTCGCGGCGGCAGCACGTTCTTCTTCAATCGTCTCAAAGTTATCAAACAGTTTCCAGGTTCCGGTATTGCACTGGCCGTCTTCATTTTCCCCAACGGCCATCACCGTGCCGTCCGCACGCAGACCGACTGTATGCCTCCATCCGGCGGCAATCGCTACCACGTCACGCCACTCAGAGGTATTGCACTGACCGTATTCATTGTACCCGACGGCGATCACCGTGCCGTCCGCGCGAAGACCGACGGTATGATTACTTCCGGCGGCGATCGCGACCACGTTTCGCCACGAATCGGTATTACACTGTCCGTCTTGATTGAACCCGACTGCGACCGCAGTGCCGTCCGCACGAAGCCCAACGGTATGACTCTGTCCGGCGGCAATTGCGACCACGTCCCACCATGCATCGGTATTGCACTGACGGGCTATATTTTCCCCGACAGCAATGACAGTGCCGTCCGTGCGCAGACCGACAGTATGGGAATACCCGGCGGCGATGGCAACCACGTCCCGCCACATGTCGGTATTGCACTGATGGGCTATATTTTCCCCGACGGCAACGACAGTGCCGTCCGCGCGAAGACCGACGGTATGATTACCGACAGCAATGACAGTGCCGTCCGCGCGCAGACCGACGGTATGATAACACCCGGCGGCGATCGCGACCACGTCCCGCCACGCGTCGGTGTTGCACCGGCCATCTTTATTGTACCCGACGGCGACGACAGTGCCGTCCGCGCGAAGACCGACGGTATAATGATTCCCAGCGGCGATCGAGATCACGTCCCGCCAAGCATCGGTATAGCACTGACCATAATTATTATTATTACCGACGCCCACCACCGTGCCGTCCACGCGCAAACCGACGGTATGACTAAATCCGGCGGCGATATTCTTTCGTTTCTTTGATTGTACCTTCCTGACTTTTTCAAGACGCGCAATGGTTACTTTTCTGCGCTCCTCTTCCTCTGCCTTGCGGCGGTCTTCTTCTGCTTGACGCCGTTCTTCCTCTGCCCTGCGGCGCTCTTCCTCTGCCCGGCGTTGTTTTTCTTTTTCCTCCTCCACTTTGCGGATGGCATCGATATATCCGTTGATTTCCTTCTTCAGCGCGTCGCTGGCGAAGCGCAGGGCTTTTGCCGTGTTCGCGTCCTTTTCAAAACCGGCACAATCTGCAAGCGCCGTTCTTGCTCTCACTTGCAGTGTCGCCATCGCCTTAGCCAGATACGCCTCGCCGTTCTCGGGGTCGATATCCAACACCTTTTCTGCGTATTCATCCGCTTTTGCCCATTCCCCATCTTCAAGGAACAGAAACGCGCGCTTTAACAGGCTGTCCGTGGTCGCGGCGGCGGGATTGACTGTAACGACTTGTTGTGCCGATGCCGCGGTCTGCGCGGGCGCGGCCTTGGGGATGAGCTTTTCGATGCTCTGCAGCAGGCGCGGCAGGGCGCTGACGCTGCCGAGGTCCACGCTCTGGAGCTTGACGAATTCCTTCGGCAGGTCGTAGGCGTCGATATCCTTAAAGCAGGGGATCAGCGTCTTCTTCTGCCCGGCGGCGATCAGTCGCAGATAGCGGGACCACTCGTTTTTCACCCACACGGCGTTGAAGTATTCGTAATCCGTGCCGAAGACCAGCATGATCTTCGCGGAGTTGAGGGCGGCGAAGATGTAGGGCTCATATTCCTGCCCGACCTTATCCGCAAGGCTGACGCGCGAGAAAAAGACCCGGTAGCCCTTTTCGACCAGCAGGGTATACACGTCCTGCGCGAGGACGGAATCCTCCGTCCTGCCGCCCGCCTCGTCGGTCTCCTTGTAGCAGATGAAAATATCGTAAGGC
>CACZGD010000104.1 GCA_902780565.1 Oscillospiraceae bacterium | reverse complement strand
TGAGTTCTTTAATAAAAGTGAAACAACATCTTTTCAACTCAAAAAAAAGGACGAATATACAGAGGAAAAACAGAAACAAATTCAAGAATATCTTGATGCTGTAGACAACGATTTTATTAATTTCTATTATGATGCAATTCAAGAGACATCAAAAAAAAGATCTGAATGGATGCATCGAGACTTCGGAGCTATGCCTACAAAAGTATTGGAAAAAATAAAGGTCCTTGTAGGTTTTGATGTTTCTGATTTTGTAATTACAATTAATGGCGAAGCTTCCAAGCACATCGAAAAAAGACATGGCCCAAAGGGGAAACATGACCATACGATGGAAATGGTTGAAGACATAGGGCGAATGAACTATGTGTTAACTCATGCGGATAATGTGAACTATACGATAAGCAGTTCAGGAAAGCAGGTTACAGACAGTCAATATCGAAATCGTGATAACGAGGAGTCGAAAGTACTCAATGTAAGTAAACAAATTGATGGAATGTACTATGTCGTTATAGTCGTACCAGATAGTAACGCAAAGAGAATTAGAGTTAAAAGTGCATATCTATCAAAAAAAGAAGACGGGAATCAAGAGCCGAATGCAAATGCCTCCTTGGCTACGCCCGAAGCGAACCTTGATATCTCGTCTAACTTCAGTTTAACACAGGAGGAAGAAGAAAGTCAAGAGAAAAATTCCCGCATTCTCGGCAGTGATGCGGCGGAGTATGCGGAGGACGTGAAGGTCGGGAATTCTTTGAACCGGGCGCGGATCGATCTGCTGGAAGAGATGGCGAAGGATATCGGCGTGTATGACGAGGACTTTGCCGAGCTGACCGCGGGGCAGGCACGGAGCCTTGCGCGGAAATACAATCTTTCCGGGAACGAGACGCACGTGAAGGAGATCGCGGCGAAGCTGCTGGAGATTCGGCGGGCTGGACGCGTTCTGGGAAGCAAAACGCCGATTTCTTTCCGAGAAGCGCGTTTTCCCTGTTGCAATTTTTAAAAATTTATAGTATGATAAAAAAGTAAAATAATAAACCGAAAGGGGAAAACACATATGGGACTTATTAAAGCCGGTCTCGGCGCTGTCGGCGGCGTGCTTGCCGATCAGTGGAAGGAATTTTTCTATTGCGAGGCAATGGACAAAGACGTTCTTGTGACCAAGGGTCAGAAGCGTGTCTCCGGTCGTTCCTCCAACACGAAGGGCAACGACAACGTCATCACCAACGGCTCCGGCATCGCGGTCGCGGACGGGCAGTGCATGATCATCGTGGAGCAGGGCAAGGTCGTTGAGGTCTGCGCGGAGCCCGGTGAATTCACCTATAACAATACCCTCGCCCCCAGCCTCTTCACGGGACCGCTCGGGCAAAGCATCAAAGATACGTTCAAGCTCATCGGCAAGCGCTTCACCTACGGCGGAGACACCGGCACGGATCAGCGCGTGTATTATTTCAACCTGAAGGAGCTCATCGACAACAAGTTCGGCACGCCCAATCCCATCCCGTTCCGCGTGGTGGACAGACGGAACGGTTTCGATCTGGATATCGACGTTTCCGTGCGCTGCTCCGGCGTGTATTCCTATAAGATCGTCGACCCGATCCTGTTCTATACCAACGTCTGCGGCAACGTCTCCCGCGAATACAGAAGAGAAGAAATCGACAACCAGCTCAAGACGGAATTCATTTCCGCGCTGCAGCCCGCGTTCGGCAAGCTCTCCGAAATGGAGCTGCGCCCGAACCAGATCGTGACCCATAACGCGGATCTTGAGGCCGCGATGAACGAGGCGCTCTCCTCCAAGTGGGGTCAGCTCAGAGGCCTGAAGGTCGTTTCCGTCGCGCTTGGCAGCGTCACCCTGCCCGAAGAGGATCAGGAGCGCATCAAGAAGCTGCAGCAGAACGCCGTTCTTACCAATCCCACCATGGCAGCCGCCACCCTTGTGGGCGCGCAGGCTGAAGCCATGCAGACGGCCGCCGGCAACACGGCTGGCGCGTTCACCGGCTTCATGGGCATGGGTATGGCGCAAGGCGTCGGCGGCGGCGCAGGCATGGCGCAGAACCTGTTTGCCATGGGCGGTCAGCCCGTCGGCCCCTCCGCGCAGAGTGCTCCCGCTGCGCCCGCCGCTCCCACTGCTGCTCCCGCAGGCGGCTGGGTCTGCCCGCAGTGCGGCAAGACCGCGACCGGCAACTTCTGCCCCGAATGCGGCGCGCCCAAGCCGCAGGACGACGTGTGGACCTGCACGCAGTGCGGCACTCAAAACAAGGGCAAATTCTGCTCCAACTGCGGCGCGCCCAAGGCTGCAGCGCCCATCCGCTATAAGTGCAACAGGTGCGGCTGGGAACCTGAAGATCCCACCAATCCTCCCAAGTTCTGCCCTGAATGCGGCGATCCCTTCGACGTAAACGACAAAGCCTGATCTGTTTGCGGCTGTATCTCCGCCCATAGCTGAGATACAGCCTTTTTTCAAAAAGGAGATTATTATATGGCTGCAACAATTGAATATAAATGTCCATGCTGCGGCGGTAACGTAGAATACAACGCCTCTATGGGGCAGATGCAGTGCCCCTTCTGTGATACGATTTTCGACGTGGCTGCGCTGATGGAAAAGGACGAGGCGCTGAATAACGTCCAGCCCGACCAAATGGAATGGCAGACGCCCGAACAGGGGTTCGACCCCAATTCCATGGACGGAATGAACGTTTTCACCTGCAAATCCTGCGGCGGCGAGCTGATGACCGACGCAAACACAGCCGCGACCCAGTGTCCTTTCTGCGGGAATCCCATCGTGCTCAGCGGCCGACTGTCCGGCGCGCTCAAGCCCGACTATGTGATCCCCTTCAAGGTCACAAAACAGCAGGCGAAGGATCAGCTCAAGCAGTTCATGTCCAAGAAAAAGCTGCTGCCGAAGTCCTTCGCGTCCGATTCGCATCTGGATGAGATCAAGGGCGTTTACGTCCCGTTCTGGCTGTTTGAAGCCGACGCGGACGCGCATATCAACTATATGGCGACCCGTACGCGTACCTGGAGCGACCGTGATTTCCGGTATACGGAGACCCAGCACTATCGGCTGATCCGGGAAGGCTCCGTCGGGTTCGCGAACGTCCCCGTCGACGGCTCCAAGCTCATGCCGGACGACATGATGGAATCCATCGAGCCCTTCAACTTCTCGGAAGCAAGACCTTTCCAGACCGCCTATCTGTCCGGTTATCTTGCCGATAAGTACGACGTGGACAAGGAGACCAGCAAAGGGCGCGCCAATGAGCGCATCAAGCAAACTACGCAGAGCGTGTTTGCGGGGACCACGGGCGGCTACGCGACCGTCACGCCGGAATCCACAACCGTGAACCTGCGCAATACGAACGTGCATTACGCACTGTATCCCGTCTGGCTGCTGACAACGACCTACGAAGGCAAAAAATATCAGTTTGCCATGAACGGACAGACCGGCAAGTTCGTCGGCAATATGCCCATGGACAAAAAGGCGTATTGGAAGTGGCAGCTCCTGTATACCGCCATGTTCGGCGCCGGCGCGTGGGTCCTGTTGTTCCTGCTCGGCAAACTGCTCGGATCGTGAGGTGCGCCATGAAAAAAGTATTTGCTTTGCTTTTGACGTTCGTCCTGACGTTCGCTTTTCTGATTCCCGTTTTCGCAGAACAGACGGAAACCGAGGAAGAGACAATGGTCCTGTTCGCCGCGGATGAAAACGCGGAAGAAGGGGAGACCGCTGTTTTGTTCGCCGCGGACGACGGCGATGACGGCAGCGAGGAGGACGACAGCGTGGTCCTCTTTGCGGAGGACGAGGCAAAGGAATCCGACGTCGCCGACGGCGAGATCCTGACGGTCGGCGTGCTGCAGCACGTTATAGACCTCACGAACGGAGAATATCTTTCCGAAGCCGACCGCGCGAAGCTGGAGCAGGACGCCCAGCGCCTCAGCGACGATTTCGGCATGGACATTGTGATCCTAATCAACTATGATCCCGGCGCGAAAACGGCGGAAGCCTATGCGGACGACTATTTCGACTACATGGGCTACGGAAAGAACAGCACGAAGGACGGCATTCTCTTCCTTCGCTGCATGGAATCCCGCGACTGGCACATCTCCACCTGCGGTCACGGCATCGACGTGTTCAATGATAATACGATCGACTATATCGTCGGCGAAATGACGGACGATCTGCGCAACGACCGCCTCTATCCCGCGTTTTCCACGTTTTTGTCCCTGACGCGGGATTGCCTGCGCGCTGACGCTGAAAATCAGCCGATTCCCGGTGCTGACACTGACAATCAGCAGATCCAGGATGAAGACTCCGGCAAAAAGCCGAACATCGCGTTCCGCGTTTCCGGTATTCTGATCGCGATCGTCGGCGGCTTCCTGATCGCGCTGATCCCGATGTCCAAGCTGAAGAGGGAAGTCTATAACGTCTCCTTCCGCAGCGGCGCGGCGGATTACACCAAACCGAATTCCCTCAATCTTCGCACCAAGCAGGACATTTTCCTTTACACCAACACCAGCCGTGTTCGGATCGAGCATAACGATACGTCCCGCAGCGGCAGCAGAGGCGGCAGCAGCACGCACGTCAGCTCTTCCGGTATGACGCACGGCGGCCACGGCGGAAAAATCTGATCCACATAAACGACGCTTCGGGATCCGAGGCGCCGTTTTATTGTCAAAATCAACAAAAGAAGCGGAAATTCACCTGTTTTTTCTACATCAATGTTTCTAATTTTTATCTTGAAAAACAGGGGAAATGCTGTAAAATAATAGATGTACGGGCTTCGTGTCGATTGCGCGGGCCGTACACAGAAAAATGAATAAGGAGTAACGAATCTATGCCTGTTTACACCGACGAATTCAACACCATCCCTTATGGTTCCCTTGGAATCATCGCGCTCCCCGGTTGTGAAGAAATGGCCGCCAAGATCGATTCTTACCTTGTGCAGTGGCGCAAACGTCGCGAGAGTGAACACAAAGACACGATTGCTTTCCATGGCTATGAAAGAGATTCCTATTTGTTGAAGGCCGCATTCCCGCGGTTCGGCACCGGCGAAGCGAAATGTCATCTCCGTGAGTCGGTAAGAGGCTATGATATCTTTATCCTTTGCGACTGCTTCAATTACGGTATCACCCATGAGATCTACGGGCAGGACGTTCCGTATACGCCCGACGAGCATTACGCAAATCTTAAGCGCGCGATTGCCGCGATCACAGGCAAGGCCCGCCGCATCACCGTGATCATGCCGATGCTTTATGAAGGCAGGCAACATAAAAGAGCGTCCCGCGAGTCATTGGACTGCGCCTTGATGCTGCAGGAGTTGTTCACCCTTTACGGCGTGGAAAACATCCTGACCTTCGACGCGCACGATCCGCGCGTGATGAACGCCATCCCGCTGAAGGGCTTTGAAAACTGCTATACGACCTATCAGATGCTCAAAGCGCTCGTCAACAGCACGCCGGAGCTGAAGATCGACAAAGAACACTTGATGATCATCTCCCCGGATGAGGGCGGCGTGAACCGCGCTGTGTATTATTCCTCCGTGCTCGGCATCGACCTCGGTATGTTCTATAAACGCCGCGACTACTCCCGCGTCGTCAAGGGACGCAATCCCATTATTGCGCATGAATTCCTCGGCTCCAACGTTGCAGGCAAGGACGTCATCGTCGTAGACGATATGATCTCCTCCGGCGACTCCATGATCGAAGTTGCCGGCAAACTCAAGGGCATGGGTGCCAGAAACATTTACGTTTGCTGCGCGTTCGGTCTCTTCTGCAACGGGCTGGAGAGCTTCGATAAGGCGTACGCCGAGGGCCTTGTTACAAAGGTCTTCACCACGAACCTGATCTATCGCACGCCGGAGCTGCTGGAGCGCGAATGGTACTGCGAGGTAGACCTTTCCAAATATATTTCGCTCCTGATCGACGCGCTCAATCACGATATGTCGATCAGCTCCCTGCTTAACCACGCACAGCGGATCAAGCCTTTCCTGGAATCCAAGGGTTATAACATCGAGATCAAGAGCGAGTAATCAATAATCGCGACGCTCGGGCTCATCCCGGGCGTCTTTTTTACAGGAGGTCGTTATGGGATATCTTCAGTTTGTGAATACAAAACAGGGCTCCGATTCCGTGATGCGCTTTTCCAACGGAAACACGCTTCCGCTGACGCAGCAGCCCTTTGGCATGGCGGCGTTCACGCCGCAGACGGACGCTTCGTCGTCCTGGTTCTATCACCCGAAGCATCGCAGCTGCGAAGGCGTCCGTCTGACGCATCAGCCCAGCCCCTGGATCGGTGATTACGGTTCCTTTGTCCTCATGCCGCAGAAATTCGAGCCGAAGTTCGACCGCGGTGCGCGCTGGTCCGGTTTTCGTCCGGAGGACGCCGTTCTGCAGCCGCACTATCTCTCTCTGACGTTTCTGCGAAGCCGCTGCCGCTTCGAGTTGACGCCGACCTGCCGCGGCGGCTGGTTTCGGATCCGTTTCCGCGACGGGAAGGAAAACTATCTGTCCGTTCTCCCGGTGCGTGATGATTTCAGCGGCCGCTACGATCCGGAAACAAAAACGCTGTATTTCACCGTCAACAACACAAACGACGAACACGCTGTGAATTTCAGAATGTATGTTGTGATCCGATTCCAGAACGACGGGATCTCCGGTATGCCCATCGTCGGAACCGATCTTGTCAATACCCATGCTTTGTCCATCTCGGGTGAAATGGCCGGAATTCATCTTCCCGTATCCGGCGACTGCATCGAAGGACAAATCTCAACCTCCTACATCAGCTTTGAACAGGCTGAACGCAATGCGCGGCAGGACTTTGCGGAACAAACCTTCGAATCGATCCTGAAGCGGAATGCGGCCGAATGGGAAGAGCGCCTCTCCCGGATCGAGATCGAAACGAAAGACGAAGATCAGCTTCGGACCTTCTATTCCTGTATGTACCGCGCCTTCCTGTATCCGCATAAGTGCTATGAGATCGACGAAGCCGGAAAACCGATTCATTTCGCACCCTATGACGGCAGCGTTCGCCCCGGCGTAAGGTATACGGATAACGGATTTTGGGATACCTATCGCACGGTGTATCCTTTCTTCGCGCTCGTCGCAAAAGAGGAATATCGGGAGATGTGCGAAGCGTACGTCAACGATTATCGCGACTGCGGCTGGCTTCCGCGCTGGCCGGCGATGGGGGAGCGCGGCTGCATGCCCTCCACGCTGATCGACGCCACGCTCTGCGACGCGGCTGTCAAAGGGATCTTGACAGGGGAGCCCCTTGAAAAGGCTTTTGAAGGGATGCTGAAGCACGCGACCGTCAACGCGCCGAATGACGATTTCGGCAGAAGCGGATGCGAAGAATACGTCCAACGCGGCTACGTGCCGATCGAAGCACATCGGGAGAGCGTCAATCTGACGCTGGACGCCGCATACGGCGATTGGTGCATCGCCACGATCGCCCGCCTGCTCGGCAGGGATGCGATCGCAGAAGCGTATGAAAAACGGGCGAAGAACTACAAAAACCTGTTCGATCCCGAAACCGGCTTCATGCGTGCAAAACACCGGAACGGCAGCTTTCGCGCGGATTTCAGCCCCACAGGATGGGGAAGGGATTACACGGAAGGCTCCGCCTGGCAGAATTCCTTTGCCGTCCCCCACGACGTAGAAGGGCTTGCGGCGCTCTATGGGTCCAGGGACGCTTTCCTGCAAAAACTGAACGAGCTGTTTGAAACAGCTCCCGATTATGAGGTCGTCGGCTACGGCGGCGAGATCCATGAAATGACGGAAATGGCCGCTGCGGATTTCGGACAATGCGCCATCTCGAACCAGCCGAGCTTCCATTTGCCCTTCCTGTATGCCGAGCTTGGCGAAGTCGATCGTTCACATTTCTGGACGGAAAAGCTCTGTCGGGAGGCGTTTTCATGGAGGGACGACGGCTTCCCGGGCGACGAGGATAACGGAACCACGGCGCTTTGGTACGTTTTTTCCACGATCGGAATCTACCCGCTTTGCCCCGGCAAAAACGAGTACGTCAGGACCGGGAAACTTGTCGACGCCGTTCGGATCCTCGGCGTACCCTTTGACGCGGACGCGTTCCATGGAAACAAGATCCTTTATCAGGATATCGCCGGCAGGCAAATACCGCAGAAATAATGCGCAAAATTTGTAAAACCGCAATGTTTTTTTCAGATTAACCTTGAAATATTGCGCTTTTTCGTATATAATACATATATTAAGGGGGGTACAAAGGATGAAGTCTGCCAAAAACGGCTTTGGGGTCCGATTAAAAAAGCTTCGCAAAAGCGCCGGTATGACGCAAACGGATCTTGCGGATCACCTGAATAAAAGCAGCTCCGCTGTCCGGATGTGGGAACTCGGCGCAAACGAGCCGGATATCAACACGCTCGTACAGCTTTCCGCGATTTTTGATTGCAGCCTTGATTATCTTTTGTGCCGCGACGCGATCCTCGGGAAGGAAGGCGCTGTGCGTTCCTCTGTTCCGGTGTACCGTCTGTCCGAATTCAAAAAGGACGCGGATCCCGAGTATTATCAAACGATCCCACCGGATTATCTCGAAGGCAACGCAGCCTATATCATCTGCCTGAACGATACGGACGCGCTTCTGCCTTGGATCCCGAACGGCGCAACGATCCTGATTCGCCTGCAGGAATCCTGTCTGGACGGGCAACTCGTTCTTATCAGGATCGGCAATGATTGTTTAGTCCGGAAAATCACATTCTGTGACGGCGGCATTCTGTTTTCCGGTTCGTTCCCGTCTACGCCTCTGCGATATGTGGCAGCGGACGACGCGGGGCTTGAGATCATCGGCGTAGCCGTTGAATTCTCCATGCAGTTTTGATCAGCAGGAAAGGAAATAGCAATGGAAGAAAAATCTAAAATTTCATTTGATTTTAAGAAGCTTACGCAGAACCCGGAACAGTTGAAACGCGGCGCGATCACCGCAGGCGTCGCTCTGGTGCTGCTCATCCTTGCGATCGTTCTCGGTTCCGCAGCGGGCAAAGCCTCCGCCAGAAAAGCAGCAGGAAACAACGGCGGCGGCACCGAGGTGAAAACCACCATTCCGCCTGCTTCGTCTGTCACGCTGCCCCCTGCAACGACGCCGTCCCAGACGCCGTCGGGAGAACAATCCGCTGACGATCCGGCTGCGGATTCCTATCCCGCCTCAGACAAGTATAAGGCAGGGAAATATGTAGTCGTCGATACCAATGGCGACGGTCTGAATGTGAGGTCTGCGCCCAGCGTTGACGGAGATCGGATCGGTCATCTTGAAGAGGGAGAAGACGTAAACATTATTAAGGTCGTTGAAATCAATGACGCCGGATCGGAAAGCAGACGCTACTGGGGTCAGTTTAAAATGGACGACGGCACGTTCGGCTACGTTTCCATGGCGTATTTGGAAGCTGTCAATTGATCTTTCTGTCATTCAAAACAGGGCGC
>CACZGD010000103.1 GCA_902780565.1 Oscillospiraceae bacterium | reverse complement strand
ACCTGCGGCAGGGACGGCAAAAAGCATGAGGAATGCGCCGTCTGCCAAGCCAAACGGAATGAGAACACCGTGATCCCCGCCACCGGGAACCACAGCTTCACCAAAAAGGACGCAAACGCTTCGACGCTGGTCCGGGAAGCCACCTGCACCGAGGCGGCGGCCTACCGCTATACCTGCGCGGTGTGCGGCATGGTGGAGCAAAACGATAGCCATACCTTCACCGTCGGCAATCCCCTCGGACACAGCTATCAGCTCACGGGCGAGACCGGCGCGACCTGTGCGAGACAGGGCGAAAAGGTCTATACCTGCGCGCGCTGCGGCGACGTGAAGCGCGAGGCCACCCCGAAGACCGCCCACACCTACGGCGACTGGTATACCGAGACCGCCCCGACCTGCACCGCGACCGGCACGCTGGCCCGCGTCTGCGCCGTCTGCGGCGATCGCCAGACCCAGACGCTGAACAAAACCGCCCACACCGACAACGACGGCGACGGCTACTGCGACGTTTGCCACACCGAGACCGCGTCCCACGCGGACAAATGCCCCTTCTGCGGGCAGACGCACACCGGCTTCTTCGGCGCGATCGTCGGGTTCTTCCACCGCATCGCCTATTTCTTCCGGAAGCTGTTCCGCTGAGCGCGAAAGCGCCTCCCCTCCTGAAACAAAGGCAGCCCTCCGAAAAGGAGGGCTGTCGGTCTTATTCTCCCACAGGGGAACGGGGCTTCGGGCCGTTTTGCGCAGGACGCGCTCACAGCAGGGACTTCACAGGGTCCCCGGCGCGGGCGAAGTCCTCGTCCGTGGGGATCCTCCTGTTGAGGAAGATCCACGAGGGGGCGCAGTCAGGACAAGAAACCGTCTCTTGTTTTTCAGGAAATTGACAAATACCCTCTTGAATAGTATAATAGGCATTGACCCAACACAACACGAACACGGAACCGGAGCATAGATCATCGTTCCCATTATTTCAAGGATCGGAGGAAAATATGGACACTTTTGATTGCAAAGAAAACACGATACAGGTCACGGACTTCAGGCTTTTGTCTGACTTACCGGAGCTTTTCACCTTTGAAAACGGCGAAAGGGTCGTCACCGCCTCGGACTGGGAGAAACGCCGGAAAGAGATTTTCAAAACCGCCGTTGCGCTGCAGTACGGCACGATCCCGCCCGCGCCGGACAGGGTCGAGGTCGAGCAGATCTATGAGGGGCATAACCTGCGGGCGCAGTACCGGATCAGGGCAATTGTCGGCGACAGGACCGTCGACTTTCTTTTGAACCTCTTTTTGCCCCAAGGCGTCAAGGACCCGCCGGTCGTTGTAGACGGCGATCTTTGCTTTGGCTACGCTTACGACAAGGCGTTCATCGACGCGTTCACCGCAAACGGGATCGCGCTGGCAATGTTCAATCGCTGTGAGCTGGCGCACGATATTTCCGCCGAGCGCACGCGAACGGGGCAGCTTTATGCCGCTTACCCCGAATATACCTTCGGCGCGATAGGCGCGTGGGCGTGGGGCTACTCGCGCGTTGTCGACGCGCTGGAGATCATCGGCGGCTATGATCCCGCCTGTGTGGCCTTTACCGGGCATTCACGCGGCGGAAAAACCGCGATGCTGGCGGGCGTTCTTGACGAGCGCGCCGCGATCGTCTGCCCGAATGAGACGAACTGCGGCGCCTGCGGCTGCTACAGGATCCACATGCGCGCAAAAACCGAGGACGGGGACGAAAGAAGAAGCGAGACCCTTGCCGATATGTCGAAAAACTTTCCCGAATGGCTCGGCCCGCAGATGAAGGATTATGCGGAAAAGGAGGGAGAGCTGCCGTTCGACTGTCATTTCCTCAAGGCGCTTGTCGCGCCGCGCACGCTCATCGTCGCGGAGGCCGCAAGCGACATCTGGACGAACCCTGTCGGTTCGTGGATCACCTCGCTTGCCGCAAAAAAGGTCTGGAAGCTTCTCGGCAAAGAAGAGAATCTGCTCTGGTATTTCCGCAAGGGGTATCACTCCCACAAAATCGAGGACGTCATGATGCTGGTATCCGTCATCAACGCGAAAACCGAGGGCAGACCGGTCGACACGTCGGATTTCTTCAAAACCCCTTTCAGAACGGCGGATTATGAGGCGATCCGGAGCCGGTTCTGCGACTGAGCGCATAGTATGGGTTTCCGCTTGGCAAACGTGCGATTTCGTTTTGCTTGCGTTTTTCGCAGGTTTGACGTATCGTTACTCTGTCAACAAATCGGGATTTGCGTTCAATAACAGTTTACTGAAACCGGAAAGGAGCAGCCATGGCGTTATTTTTCAAAAAAATCATATCGTTTTTTCTGTCCGTTATCATGCTTTTGGGACTGTACAGAGGAGGAATCGAGATGAAAACCGAAATACCGGTTCCCGAGTTGAATCTGTCCGCCGCGGATATCACAAACGGCTACACGGTAACGGTCCCGCTGACCGCCGGAACAATGAGATTCAACCGCATTGCCTTTTCCTATGAGGCGACGTCGGCGGTCCGCGCCGTCTTCTCTTACAGGATGGGCATGAAAACCTTTGAGGAGGAGCTGCTGCTGAGCTCGGAAATGAACAGGACCTCCATGCTGTTGAACGGCTATCTGGACCGGAAAACCGCGTCGCGGCTTCTCTCTGTGCGCTTTGAACCGATCGCCGCGGGAGAAAGCTGCACGCTCAGCGTTTCAGACTTCACCTGCGGCCTGCAGAAGGCGCCGAAGGAGGACGTGCTGTTTATTGAAAACGGGCGGTATAAAGCGGGCGTCAACCTGAGATGGGGCGGCGGCCTCTTCTGGTTTGAAGACAAGCAAAACGGCGACTACGGAAACCTTTTGAACAATCACGACACCGGCCGTCTCGTGCAGCAATCCTATTACGGCCCGCAGGAGATCGAGGGCTATGAAAACGGCGTGTACGTCGACGACGTATGGTCCTACAATCCCGTGCAGGGCGGCGACCAATACGGCAACGGCAGCAAGCTTGTGGCCGTGGAAACAGGCGAGGAGGAGATCCGCGTCGTCTGCCGTCCGCTCGACTGGGCGCAGAACAACATGCTCACGCAAACGTATTACACAAGCGTGTATAAGCTGACGGACAAGGGGCTGACCGTCAAAAATACGGCGGTGGATTTCCTCCGGACGCCCCACACGGATAAAGAGCAGGCGCTCCCCGCGTTTTATACCCTCAGCGCGCTCGGCAATTTCTGGTTTTACGACGGCGATCAGCCCTGGACCGGCGATGCGCTGCGCGTGGAGCGGGACCTGCCGTTCTGGGGCGGGATGCCGGCGTTTCAGCTGAAGGACGGAAACAACGAAACCTGGTGCGCCTGGACGGACGACAGCGGCTACGGCGTGGGGCTGTTTACCCCGAAGGCGACGTCTCTGCTTGCGGGCCGTTACCTGTATGACGGCTCCGCCGACGCGGGAGCGGACTCCGCGAATTACGTGGCGCCGCTCGGCGTTTTCTCGCTGGAATTCGACAAACCCTACAGCTATTACTACTACCTGACGGCGGGGTCCGTTGAGGAAATCAGAGGCGTGTTCCAAAGCGGCGGTAATCTGGTGGGCGGCAATTTCAGACGCGTTTTCCCCGATATGGGCGTTTGCGACCCGCACGTGCATATTTTTGACGGCAAGGCTTATCTGTTCTCCAGCCACGATTACGGCCCGGACCAGCCGATCTACCGCATGGACGACTGGCGCGTGTTTTCCTCGGAGGATCTCGTCCACTGGGATCTGGAGTTCACGCTGCGCCCGGAGGACACCTTCCTCGGACCGGATCGTGAATGCTACGCCACCGACGCGGCGGAACGAAACGGCAAATATTATCTCTATTTCTCCGATCAGCAGCGCTGCACCGGCGTCGCGGTCAGCGAGAACGGCCCCGGCGGGCCCTACGTCGACGCGCTCGGGAAACCGCTTCTTGCCCAGGGGCTTGTGGATACCGCCTGCTATGACCCGACGGTATTCATCGACGACGATGAAAACAAGACGCCGTACATCATGTTCGGCTATACGGTCGTCGGCAAGAAGTATTATATCGCACGGCTGAACGAGGATATGATCTCTCTTGCGGAAGAACCGAAGGCGGTCGAGCTCATAGACGGCTGGGAAAACGACGCCTGCTGGATCACCAAATGGGGCGACACCTACTACCTGAACTCGCATGGCGGAGATTATGCGACGAGCAAGAGCGTCTACGGTCCTTACACCTATCGCGGCAAGATCTGTGAGGATTGCTTTACCGACCACGGCACCTTCTTCACCTTCCATAACCAGACGTATTTTACCTACGCCGTGCCGGAAAACTACGGCAGCGGCGAGCCGCTCGACCCGTATTACAGAACCACGAAGTTTGTTTACGCCCACATGAAAGACAACGGCGATATCGTGACCGACGAGTTTATCAAAAAAGTCGGCGTCGGGCAGTATGACGCCGCGTGGGAGACGATCAACGGCGAGTGGTTCTTTGCCGCCGCCGACGGGATCGTGAAAAAGGAAAACGCGGACGGCTTTGAGCTGCGCGGCATCAAGGACGGTTCTTATCTGACTTACCCGAATATTTACAATATGCCGGCAGACGCTGTTCTCAGATTCCGCGCCGCGAACGGAAACGAGATCCCCTGCACGGTGGAAATCCGTGAGGGCGATCCCGACGGAGAGCTGCTCGGGAGCTGCGTCGTCGAAAACACCGGCGGGGCAGATCGATTTGAGCGCTTCAACGTCGCCCTGCGCAATCCGGCGGGAACAAACGGGCTTTGTTTCGTTTTTCATACGGAAGCCGACGAGGCGCTGCGATTTGAGGATTTCTGCTTTGCGCCGGCCGACTGAGACGGCTTCCTGACAAGAGCCTTGATGCGTTCGGAGCGGTCCGAGGCAATCAGGGACCGGTTCGGTGATTGCGTGCGGTTAAGGCTCCGTCTCTTGTCCCGAAACAATTCAGAAGGGCGGCGAAAAAATCGCCGCCCTTCGCTTATACCTTATTGAAATACTTTACGGGGACCTGTTTTGTCAGCCAGACGCCGTTCTCTGAGAGGTAAAACAGATAACCGTCTTCGTGCATCCGACCGGCGTATACCTCGTAAACTACCGGTTTTCCGTGCCGTCTGCCGACGTTGACAGCGGTCTCTCTGTCTGCGGACAGATGCACATATAACCGCGACTTCGGGATCAGTCCGGTCTTATCTATTGATGCGGTGAATTTCTCTCCTGTTCCATGATACAATAATCTCCGGCGGTGTCATTTCTTTCAATTCAACATCAACTGGAATCGAATGCCCTTGATTCGCGCGGATCAGCGTATGATCCTCGTTAAAGGAACACTGCCCTTTTTCGTCGGTACGAACGATCTCTTCCAAAAGCTCAATTGTCAGCGGGTGGGTTTTGTTGACTCCCTCGATCAGAGCCTGAACGTCCGCCCAGCCGTGCTCGTCCAGCGTTATGCCGATTTCCTCGGGCTTGTGTCGCAGGATCATACTGATAAATTTGCTTGTACGTGTCAAGTCCATCATTCTGTCTCCGTCAAACGAATTTTTATTTGATATCATAATATCATAAGATGACAAATAAATCCATAAAAAAGAAAAACCAGACCGAAAACGATCTGGTCTTCATTGGCGCCTCAAACAGGACTCGAACCTGTGACACGACCATACTGTCGGTGCCCGCCGCTCCCGCGGCGGGATTTTAATCTCAACGGGAAAACGCTCCCCCGGAGCATTTTCCCTGCGACAGTTAACAGCGCGTGCAGTGCTTCGCGCCGCACATGGCTGCAACAACCCCAGCGTCACCGACCCGAGATCCGGCATACAGGAACAAAAATAATCGGCCACCCAAAGGTGACCGGTTTTTTTTGTAATACGCATCTCAAATCAGCAACCAATTACTTCGTAAGAATTGTGTTATCAATATAACAATAAACATCTCTGCCACGATAAGTCGAAATTTCTCCTTCTATCGTGATAATATCTCCAACTTCATAATTATCTAAAACAGACGGAGATACTTTAAAATACCAATAACTGTTTAGAATAATTGCGCCATCAAAGTAAAACCTACTTGATGAGTATTGAATTTCAAGATTTTCTTTTAAATCTGAAATCCTTCCAGTAACAATCGCTTTCTGCCCAACATATCGATTTGCTTTTCGAGTATCATGAGATAATATATCCCCGAACTCATCAAATGAAAAACTCTCATTGTTTATAGTAATCTTATTATTGTCATTATTGTTTGAAAAGGAATTCGTTATTTTGTTTGAACCACATGATGATAATTCCAGCATCAAACACATAGATGCTACAATCGATACTATTAACAAACAAACTCTTTTCATACTATAACCTCCTCCTATTACATCCATATTCATCATGATTTCTTTTTTTCCAGACATTTTGCATCCGCGGGTATTTTCCCTCGTCCATTTTCCACTCCAATCGTAGTTTTCATTTCGCCTTCTCTGCACCATTTACAGATAATAGCTCCACTGTAACCTATTATTCAGCAACTTCTTTAACAGACATATAATGAATATGATCACCTCCTAAAAAGCCATTAACCGATTTTGGTTAATATGATTATATACCATATTCGGTTAACATGTCAATAGGAGGATTGAATTATATGATTTCTTATGAAAGATTATGGCGAACGATGAAAGAAAAAGGTGTTACACAATATACCCTTATAAAAAAATACAATATAAGTCCCGGTCAGATCACACGATTAAAGCGAAATGAAAGCGTAAGCACACATACAATTGAAATGTTCTGTCAAATATTAAAATGCAATGTTGAAGACATTATGCAGTATATTGATGATAAAGAATTAAACAACGATAGTTAACCTATCAATCCGTTAACGATTCTGTACCACTTACGATGCGGAAGCCGACGAGCACAACAAACTCCGTTTTCTTCGGGAAAAAACAAAAAAGGCCCACCGGCAGCTGCCGGAGCGCCTCAAACAGGACTCGAACCTGTGACACGACCATACTGTCGGTGCCCGTCGCTCCCGCGACGGGATTGTAATCGCAACGGGAAAACGCTCCCCCGGAGCATTTTCCCTGCGACAGTTAACAGCCGCGGCACGCGGCTGAACGCGGTAACACAGGCACAGCCAACTTGAAAAGACAAAAAAATCAGACCGCCATAGCGATCTGATTTTTTTGGTGCCTCATTCCTTATTTGAACCCCTGTGATTATTTGTCAGAATCAGAAACGCCAAGCATTTGCAACATAACAGCTCTGCGCTGATCGGCAAACGCAGGATTGCGGAGATCTGTTTTCACGTACAAGGGATACCCCAGTTTCCAATATGGCGAATTGTCGCCTGCTGAAATCACCGCTTCCAAAATGGTTCTGTTCACGTTCAGGCTAAAGCTGACGGCGTTCATGGCAAAACGTTCGCATCCGGGCACGGGCCCAATGCCTGTCCTACGCAGAAAGACCTTTCCGTACTGAAAAATGACGAGCCCCTGTCCCCGTTCCCGATAATCAATGCTCCCGCCGTAATGGATCGCATAGTCTTCGCTTTGTGTGATCGGAATGTTGCCGATAATTTCATATTCGCCGTAAAAGACCCTGTTATCGGCCATCACACAAGAGGGCAACGGACAAAGCGACGCAAGCTCGGCAGTCGTCACGTCTCTGCGTTCCGTAAGAATCGGATATGCGGCGCATTCCAACGCCGTACCCATAAAAATATCCCAAAACGGCGTTTTCTCCTTCCGCATTTTCGGATAATCCACAAGGATCCGCCCATACCCGTAGGTACGCCGCCCAACGCGATACCGGAACACGTCCCCCTCACGGTATTTTACGTGTCTTCGCGGTGCGACTGCAAAAACACTGAGTTCCGCGATATCCGCTGGCGTTGTATCGGCACACCATTCGTTTACCCAATCGACAAAATCAGAAAAACAGGTAACCGTGCGTTGATCGACCCCGCTTTCATAAAAGTTCATTTCGTTATCGGCAGAATACAAATTGATATGCTTATCGTAATAGCTCAGGCACATTCCATGGCTTTTTCTTTTTACCAGAACAGCGGCGCTCAGCTTTGCCGACTTACCCTTGGAAGTTTTTGGATAAATTGTTTTTTTATCCTGCGATATCTCCTCATCCATCTCATCTTCCGTGTATTGCTTTTCACTCACGCGTATCAGTTTTTTCAGCTTACAGCCCTCGGCATACGCAATCGCAGTAAAATGATCAAAATGGCTCGTCTTTACATAAAAGCGCTCCCACGTTTCCTCCACCGGTACAAGGCCGAAACAAGCACGCTGCGCATTGGTAAGCTCAAATTCATTCATTAGAAACTCTCCTTTTCAGTTGTAACCATAATATCTACTGTCCAACTATCGGTTCTGAAAATATTCACAATAAGCAGTACTGAACCTATCAATACGATAATTAAATAAACCCAATACTTTTTAGGAAAAGGAATTCGCTTTTTCATGTGATTATATCTTTGCGTTATTGATTGATCTTCTTTTCTATCGTAATACAAGATGCAGTCAGCATTCTTTGTATTCTGCCGCAAAGGTTTCTATGCTTCTTAAATGTTTCTTCATTAATAGAGCCGTTTGCATTGAGCAGCTTTAACCAGCTTTCCGTTTCAACGCATTCTTTGCGTGCTATTTTGAATTTAGACAGCATATCCGGCAAGCTTTGCGGATATTGCGCTTCAGAAATATTGGCAAATACGCTGGATGAAGATTTGCGGATTTGAAAAACAGTGTTTGAATTATCCCTTTGATTCAATGATTTGCACAGAGCGTCAATCTGAATCGCCAATTGTTCCGCATTTTTAAGCAACGGATTATCTTTCATACTTCCACCCCTCATTAAGAATAGCAGAAATTCACATAAAAAGCAAGGCGCAGCCTTGTATGAAATCCGCCGCAGGCGGTATGTCATCCGCTCGAAGAGCGGCATGTAATCAGTCCGCAGGACTGTATGTAATCAATGCGAAGCATTGCATGTAATCAAGGCGTAAGCCTTGTATGTAATCAAGGCGTAAGCCTTGTATGTAATCAAGGCGTAAGCCTTGTATGTAATCAAGGCGCAAGCCTTGCATGTAACCAAGGCGCAAGCCTTGCATGTAATCAAGGCGCCGAAAAAAATACAAGCGCTCGCGCGCTTGATTACATACCGCTGACGCGGATTACATACACCGCGCGAGCGCGGTGATGACATACCAACCCGCCAAGGCGGCTTGGATAAAAAAATCAGCAACCGAAGTTGCTGATTTTTTTTGGCGCCTCAAACAGGACTCGAACCTGTGACACCGCGGTTAACAGCCGCGTGCTCTACCGACTGAGCTATTAAGGCAAAATTCGCCAGGATATTTCCCAACGAATGAATGTCGGCGACGACCTATCTTCCCGGGCAGCTGCCCGCCAAGTATTTTCGGCGCAGTTGAGCTTAACTACCGTGTTCGGGATGGGAACGGGTGGGACCTC
>CACZGD010000102.1 GCA_902780565.1 Oscillospiraceae bacterium | reverse complement strand
CGCGCCGCCGGCCGCGCCGAAGAAAACGAAACAGCCCGGTTCAAAAAAGGGCGTGAGAATCGCCCTGATCGTCCTCGGCGCGGTGCTGCTGATCGCCCTGACCGTCTTCCTGCTGGATCGGTTCGGCGTGATCGACCTGTTCGGGAATCACGCCAAGGTCGGCAAGATCTATTTCCACGCCACCGAAAAGGCGCACGTGAAAAAGGATGAAGCGTCCGACTTCTATTACGCGGATAACGAGCTGCTGGTCGTGGCGCGCGGCGGCGTAAAAAAGCGCGACATGGAGACCGTGGCGAAGAAGCATAACGCGGCGGTCGTGGGCTTTATCGAGGTCACGGGCGACTATCAGCTCCAGTTTGAGACCCCGATGACCCCGACCCAGCTTGCGACGGAGGCCGCCGCCCTGACCGCCGAGCCGCAGGTGGAGACCGCGGCGATGAATCTGGTCATCCCGATCACGAAGGCCCCGACTGCGCCCGAACGCCACGACTCGGACGACGGCGCGGACCCCTATTGGGATATGCAGCTCATTTCCGCACCGGAAGCGTGGCGCGTCGCCAACGAAAACAAAGCCGATTTCAGCCCGGTCGGGATCGGTCTGATCGAGAACGGCAATCCCTCGCACGCCGATATCCCCGTTGCAAAGAGTTTCTTTGACGGCACGGGCGCGGAGCCCCACGCCGTTGCGGTGGCGGCGATCATGGCGGCGGACGGCACGAACGCGGACGGCTATTCCGGCGTATACCCCTACGCGAAGAACAATCTCTACGTCGCCTCCGCCGAGGGCATGGCGGACGCGGGCGTTTCCGTGATGTGGGAGAAGGCCGCGCTGGCGCAGCTCCTCGCCTCCGGCGCAAAGGTCGTGAACTGCGGCTACGGCGCGAATGAAGATCTGGACCTGACCGCCGCGGCGGATACCCTCGGCGGCTTCCTGAACCGTATGCTCGGCGCGGGCTACGACTTCCTGCTCGTGACCGACGCGGGCAATACCGGCAGCGCGGTTTCCTACAGTACCCTGAACGCCCTGCCTGCCGCGAAATACCCGCGGGTCGCGGCCCGTGTGCTGACGGTCGGCGCGTCGGACGAAAACGGCGCGCCCCTGCCCGGCGTGGACGGCGGCGTGCAGCTCCTCGCCCCCGGCGGCAGCTCCGGAAACGGCATTTACACGGCAAGCGCAAACGGCGGCTTTGCCTTCGTCGGCTCCGATACGGCATACGGCGCGCCCCATGCTTCCGGCGCGGCGGCGCTGGTCTGGTCGGCGGACAACACCCTGACCGGCGAAGCGGTGAAGAATCTGCTGCTCTCCACCCGCCAATCCGATCGGCTCCTCGACGTCGCCGCCGCCCTGCATGCCGCCCTCGCGGGCAAGGGCGGGACCCCCGCGGTCTCGCCCACCGAAGACACAACCGAGGCAGCCCCGGACCACACGGTGACGATTGAGCCGCTGGATCTTTCCGTGACCCGCGACGGCCATACGTTCCGCGTCACCTATCCGCAGATCACGGTCGCGGGCAGCGACGCAGTCGCGCAGAAGATCAACGCCTGCTTTGAAAGCGAACGCGGCATGCACGAGGCGGCTGTTCTGGACCCCGATACGATCGGCGATATGTTTGCATACACCGAAACTTCTGTGACGCTGTATGACGATACCTCCGCCGAGGTCTCCTATCAGGACGAAAACGTGCTGAGTATCGTGTTCACGAACAGCATGTATCACGGCGGCGCGCACGGCATTTACGGCAAACGCGGCTTTACCTTCGACCTGCGCACCGGCGAGCTCGCGGGGGTGACGGACCTGTTCAGCGAACCGGCAAGCGAGATGCTGTCAACGATCAGGGCGCGCATCAAGGCGACGGTGCGGGAGCAGACGGAAAACCGCATGAGCGGCGAAGCGGCCGACGCCTATACGCTGGAGCAGCTGAACTTCTGGATCGACGGGAACGGCGAGCTGACCGTCTATATCGGCGTCTACGAAATGGCAAGCTTTGCGGACGGCGATTTCGAGGTCCCCTGCGGCTATACGCTCTCCGGCGGCAGACCCGCCGCCCAAACGACCGAGGCGCCCACCACCCAAGCCCCCACGTCGGGCGGCGCGCTGAGCGAATCGGAAGCGCTTTCGCTTTGGAGGGAGGCAAACAATGTCTACGCGAAATACACGGTCCATCCCTGGGACTACCCCGATCTCCTTGATCCGTCGGATACTTACTCGGACGGTTATTCCACCTACATCCGCGTGAAGGGATACGACTCCTTTGAGGAACTCAGGACCTTCCTGCGGCAGTATTTCGATGAGGAGCAGGCGTTTGAATTCGTCACGCCGCGTAATTCCGGCTATCAGGAAAAGGACGGCAAGCTCTACGTGTGTCACGGCGAGATCGGCACCGACGGCGCCGTCAACGTCACACCCGCCCTGAAGAGCGCGGACGCGACGCGCGCAACGATCGAGCTCACCTTTGACGACGAATTCACCGGCGAGACCGGCGTTCACGCCGAAACGGAGCTGGTCCTCGAAAACGGGCGCTGGGTCTTCGCCTATCCCTTCTTCGGCGATTACGACCTTGCGGACTGACCGCGCCCCATCCCGCGATTCCCGCAGCCGACGGTTTTTTTGCCGCCGGCTGTTTTTTTACTTTCTATCGACGGATTTTTTACTTTACAAATGCAAAAAAATCGTTTATACTGAAAAAAAAGCCTACGCGCGCCCGGTCCCAGGGCGGAAAACGAAAGGAGAAATCCCTATGGCAAATTTCTGCAAATTCTGCGGCGGTCCCATCCGCCCCGACGGTACCTGCACCCGCTGCGGGCGCATGGACCAGTCCCCCGCCCCGGCGCCGATCCCGGACGAAGATGAGGCCACCGGTCTGCTGACCCCCGATCAGATGCCCGAATTCTATGTTGAAGTGAACATGGAGACAAAGGTGGAGGTGACCGCGGACGAGGACGAAGCCACCGGTCTGCTGACCCCGGATCAGATGCCCGATTTCTACGTTGAGAACGGCGGGGACGACGAAGCCACCGGTCTGCTCCGCCCCGACGAGATGCCCGATTTTTACGTGGAGAATCAGCCCGCCGGTCCCCGGCAGCCGCAGCGTCCCGGGCAGCCCCAGCGTCCCGGGCAGCCCCAGCGTCCCGGGCAGCCCCAGCGTCCCCAGCAGCCCCAGCGTCCGCGTCAGCCCCAGCAGGGCGTACATTACGTGGACGCGCCGAACGGCGATAAGCAAAAAATGAAAAGCGGCGGCAAGAAGCCCGGCTCCAAAAAGGGCCTGCTGATCACCCTGATCTGCGTGGGCGTGGTGGTGCTTGCCGCGCTGACGGTCTTTTTGCTGGACGTGTTCGGCGTGATCCGTCTGCCCTTCCTGCACAAGGAGGAGACCACGCCCGCCGCAAGCAACAGCGAGACGACCGGGGCGCAGGACGGCACGGAGAAAACAACCGGGAAACCGGCTGAGCAGGCGACCGAAAAGGCCACAGAGAAAGCGACCGAAAAGGCCACCGAACCGACCGCGCCCGCCGTGCCCACGCTGACCCTGAACGAGGCGAAGTCCCTGTGGGACAAGGCGAACAGGGTCTACGTCCAGTGGCTGTACGCCCCGTGGGATTACCCGGACGCCCTTGACGAGAGCGATACCCTCGGCGAAGACGCCGCGACCTATATGCGCGTGAAGAACTATTCCTCCATTGCCGAGCTGCGCGCCTACCTTGCCGGGTACTTTGACGATACGATCTGCGACATGGTGAACCCGACGGATTATATGGCGTATTACACGGAGCAGGACGGCAAGCTGTATGTGATCCTTGGCGGGATCGGCGGCGACGGTCAGCACGACGTGCAGTTCGTGAATCTCACGCAGGACGGCAGCCGGGCGACCGTGGACCTCACCTACAGCGATTATTTCACGAACGAGACCGGGCTTTCCGCACAGCTCAGCCTGCGCTATGAAAACGGGAAATGGATTTTTGAAGACCCGTTTTTCTTCTGTCCGACGGATAAATAAGGGGGAAGCCGTATGCTGACCCTGCGTCTGACCGATTCCCTGCAAAAGATTTTTTCCGATGGTCCCCTGCCCCCGGCGCGGGACCGTCTTTTCGCGCTGCGAACCGAGCGCGTGGCGCTGCAGGCGTGCCTTGCCGCCGACGAGAGAACCGACGCGGTCCTGACGGTGGAGACCGACCTGCCCGTAAAGCTGTATACGGTGCGGGAGATCCCGGCGCGCCTGACCGTGCCCGAGGGCGCGAAACACTGCACCCTGCTGAAAAACGGCAGACCGGGGCCCTACCCCGACCTGCTGACGCCCCTGACGGGACCCGTCAGAACGGAGCCCGGCAGGCTGACAGCCGTGTGGATCGAGCTGACGGCGGCCGTCCCCGGGGCGCACGCCGTGCGCGTGAGCGCCGAAACGGAAACGGGACGCGCCGAGGCGCGGGCGACGGTTTTCGTCGCAAAGGACGCCCTGCCGCCGCAGACGCTGCTGTACACCGACTGGTTCCACGCGGACTGTCTGGCGTCCTTTTATCGCGTGCCGGTGTTCTCCGAAGAACACTGGGCGATCGTGGACCGCTTTCTCGGCAACGCCGCCGAACACGGCGTGAACCTGATTCTGACCCCGCTGTTCACCCCGGCGCTGGATACCGCCGTGGGGCACGAGCGCCCCACGACCCAGCTTGTGGACGTGACCTTGACCCCGGACGGCTGGACCTTCGGCTTTTCTCGCCTTTCGCGCTGGATCGGGCTCTGCAAAAAGCACGGGATCGGGCACTTTGAGTTTTCGCACTTTTTCACCCAATGGGGCGCGAAGGCCTGCCCGAAGGTGGTCGCCGACACGCCGGAGGGCGCGCGCCGCGTCTTCGGGTGGGATACCGAGGCGCTTTCCCCCGCCTACGTGGACTTCCTGACGGCGCTGGGCAGAGCCCTGACCGCCTTCACGGACGAAATGGGGATCACAGAGAACTGCTTCGTCCACGTTTCGGACGAGCCGGGCGGCGGCGACCTGCCGCAGTACCGCGCCTGCGCCGCGGTGATCCGAAACGCCTTCGGCGTCTATCGCCATCTGGACGCGCTGTCGGACGTGGATTTCTACCGCGAGGGGCTTGTGCAGATCCCGGTGCCGGAGGAAGGGAGCGTGGACGCCTTCACCGCCGCGGGCGTGAAGGACCTTTGGACCTATTACTGCTGCGGGCAGTACGAGAACGAGCTGCCGAACCGCTTTTTCGCCATGCCGAGCATCCGCAACCGCATCCTCGGCGCGCTGCTTTACAAATACGACTGCGCGGGCTTCCTGCACTGGGGCTTCAACTTCTATTTCTCGCAGTATTCCCTGCGCGAGGTCGACCCCTTCACCGAGACGGACGCGGGGGGCGCCTTCCCGTCCGGGGATTCCTTCACGGTCTACCCGGGGCCCGGCGGCGAGGCGCTGCCGAGCCTGCGCGAAAAGGTATTTTACGAAGGCCTGCAGGACCTGCGGGCGCTGAAGGCGCTGGAAGCGAAAATCGGCAGGGCGCGCACCCTCGGCCTGCTGCGGGACTGCCTCGGGGAGATCACCTTCCGCAGCTATCCCATGGACGAAACGCGGCTGCTCACCCTGCGGCAGCGCGTTTACGAAGCGTTATAAACAGCGTTATGAAAAAAAGGAACCGGAGCCGCTTTCGACTCCGGTTTTGTTTATGCGATCGCTCAGATGCTGCTCATCAGGTTGCCGATCTTGCCGACCGCCGCGCCGATGCCGCCGACGATCCTGCCGATGCCCTCCATCGTGCCCTCGCCGTTGAGGATCATGCACAGGCCTTCGGCCATTTCCTCGCTGAACACGCCCATGGACATGGAGATGAAGCAGCGGATCGGGATCTGCAGCGCCATGCTGGTCATCATCTTCTCCTGCGCGGCGTTGCCCTTGGACAGGGAGCGGAACAGCCCGACCAGCAGGTTGTTGATCTTTCTGCCGGCGGGGGTATCGCCCGCCATCTCCAAAGAGGAATTCACGGTAATGCGGGTCTCGTCCGCGCCGCGATAGGGGATCTCATGCCCCAGCAGCGCCTCGAATTCGCAGTCCGGCACCGTCTGCACCGCGCCGGAATAATAGGACGGGCAAACGTCCCTGAGGTCCGGGATCTCGGCGTCCACGGTGGATACGACCTCCACCTTGCCGGTCAGCCGAATATCGCGCGACGACGCGCCCACGCTGACGGTGAATTTGCCGCTTTCCACGTGCCAGTCGCCGAGACCCACGTTATAATACGCGAACGCGCGCTTGTCGAGCGTGAGGGTGATCTCGGTCTCCTCGCCGGGGGCCAGGAAGACCTTTTTGAAGCCCTTGAGCTCCTTCACGGGGCGGAACACGGTGCTCTCGTCGTCGCCGACGTAAAGCTGGGCGATCTCCGCGCCGGGCACGTCGCCCACGTTCTTGACCTTGAATTTGACGGTCATGGTCTCGGTGTCCTTCAGCTTCTTTCTGGAGAGCTTCAGCCCCGAATAGGCGAAGGCCGTATAGGACAGGCCGTGCCCGAAGGGATAGCGCACGGGCAGGTCGCGCTTATCGTAATAGCGGTAGCCGATATAAATGCTTTCGCGGTACTCCACGCTTCTGAGCTTGCCGGGGAAGTTGACGAACGCCGGGTTATCGCGGAACCGGAGCGCATAGGTCTCCGCCAGCTTGCCGGAGGGGTTCGCCTTGCCGGTGAGCAGGTCCACAACCGCGCTGCCGCCCGCTTCGCCGCCGAGGTAGGCGTTCAGGATCGCCTTGACCTTGGGTTCCCAGCTCATTTCGACCGGGGAGCCGCCGGAGAGCACCACCACGGTGTTGGGGTTCGCGGCGGAAACGGCGCGCACGAGGTCCACGTGGGACTGCGGAATGCCCATGTGCGAGCGGTCGAAGCCCTCGCTCTCGTATTCGTCGGTCAGGCCGATGAACACCACGGCAACGTCCGCGTGCTTTGCCACGAACGCGGCCTCCTCCAGCATGGGGATGGAGGTGGCGTCATGCTTCAGATCATAGCCGCGGGCGTAGTCGACGTTCACGCCGACGGCAAGGAACGCGCCGTAGGCGTTATCGATCTGCTTCGCGTTGATCTGGGAGGAGCCTGCGCCCTGATAGCGCGGGAACTTCGCCATTTCGCCGATCACGGCGACGCTCTGCCCGGCCTTCAGCGGCAGCACGCCGCCCTCGTTCTTGAGCAGGACCATGGAATTTTCGGCGATCTTCTTCGCCAGCGCGTGGTGCGCGGCCTTATCGTAAGTGGTATCGGTCAGGCTGTCGTTCGCCTTCATGATCAGGTCCAGGATCTCATCCACGCGGGCGTCCAGCGCCTCCTCGGACAAAAAGCCGTAGTTGACCGCCTCCACAAGGCGGGCGGCGCCGAGGCCGTCGGAGCCCGGCATTTCCAGATTCTGCCCGGCGGCGATACCCTTGTCGATCTCGTTTTCCGCGCCCCAGTCGGTGACGACCACGTTCTCGAAGCCCCAGTCCTCGCGCAGGACCTTGGTCAGCAGCCACTCGTTTTCGGCGCAGTATTTTCCGTTGAGCTTGTTATAGGCGTTCATGACCGTCCAGGGCTTTCCTTCCTTCACGGCGATCTCGAACGCGGGGAGATAGATCTCACGCAGCGTGCGCTCGTCCGCCACGGTATCCACCGTCATGCGGCGGGTCTCCTGATTGTTGGCGGCGAAGTGCTTCAGGGAGGTGCCGACGCCCTTGGACTGCACGCCCTTGATGAAGGCGGCGGCGATCTTGCCCGCAAGGTACGGGTCCTCACTGAAATACTCGAAGTTCCGGCCGCAGATGGGGCTGCGCTTCATATTCACGCCGGGGCCGAGCAGCACGGAGATCTTTTCCGCCAGGCACTCCTCGCCCAGCGCCTGCCCCATTTCAAACAGCAGGTCCTCGTCCCACGACGCGGCGGTGCAGGACGCTGTGGGGAAACAGACCGCCGGGACGCTGCCCATGATGTCGGTCTTTTCCTTCTTATCATTGTGTTTTCTCAGCCCGTGAGGGCCGTCGGATACCATCACGGACGGAAGCTGAAGCTTGTCGATGCCGTGCAGGTGCCAGTAATCCTTGCCGGAGCAAAGCTGCGCCTTCTCTTCCAAAGAAAGCTGCGCGATCAGTTCGGGGTGTTTCATGGCAATTTTCTCCTTTTTATGTAATGGGGTTGCGTTATTCGGTGATCTCATCGGACGGGGACTGCGTTTCCACCTTGCGCAGCTTTTTCACGATCTGCTCGTTGCGGGCGACCGCGTCGTCCAGACTTTTTTCGGCTTCGCCGAGCTTGCGGCGGGTCTTATCCAGTGCGTCCGCGAATTTATCGTACTGCGTCTTCGCCTCCGCCAGCAGCCGCAGCACCTCGCCCGCCTTTTCGTTCAGGGCGACGGTGCGGTAGCCCAGCGCCACGCTTGTGAGCATGGCGTTCAGGGTGGAGGGGCCCACAAGCAGCACGCGGTATTTTTCCCGCGCCTGTTCGGCGACGTTTTCCTTGGAGGCGGCGATCTCGGCGAACAGGGCGTCGGTCGCAAGATAGAGCAGCGCGAAGGGCGCGGTGCGCGGCTCGCGGATATATTTGGAAACGTCCCTCGCCTGACTCAGCACGCGGTTGTCCAGCGCTTTTCGCGCAGCGGCAACGCCCTCGGTATCGCCTTTTTCGGCGGCGTCGCACAGGCGCAGGTAGTCCTCCGTCGGGAATTTGGAGTCAATGGGCAAAAACACGCCCTGCCCGTTCGGGTCCGGCAAGCGGAGGGCGAACTCCACGACCTCGCTTTTGGCGGGATCGGGCTTGAAATTGGTCTCGTACATACCGGGGACAAGCTGGTCCAGCAGCCCCTGCAGTTGCGTTTCCGCCCACACGCCGCGGGTCTTGACCCCGGCGAACACGCGGTTCAGGTTCGTGACCCCCGCGGAAAGCTCCCGCATTTCCCCAAGAGACTGATACACGCTCGTAAGCTGCCGCGTGACCGCCTCAAAGGACGAATCCAGCCGCGTGGTAAGCGTGCCGGTGAGCTTTTCGTCCACGGTTTGGCGCATCTGATCCAGCTTTTCTTCATTGGAGCGCTGCAGCTTTTCGATCGCAGCGGACAAGGCCTCGGCGCTCCGGCGGTCTTCCTCCGCGCGCCGCCGGTCCATCTCGTTCAGGGTCTTCGTCACGGCGAGCTGCATGCCGAGCGCGCGCTCGTTCATCTGCCCGCTTTTTTCGGACAGCCGGTCCAGCCCCGCCTGCAGGGAATCCCGCGTCCGGTCGTTCTGTTCGGTCACGTCCCGCCGCACGTCGTTCAGCGCGGCGTAAAACTGCGGGTCGCCGTCCGTGCGCCGTGTCAGCTTCACCAGCAGCGCGATCAGCAGGATCACCGCCGCCGCCCCCAGCACGACGCCGACCACAGGGAGAATCTGTTCCATATCCGCCTCCTGACACTATTTATTTTATGATAGCATATTTTTTTGCAAAAAGGAAGGGGGGAAATGAATTTTATATGATCGCGACCCGGTTTGGTATAACGGGACAAGGTAAAATCCCCGGTAGCACGGCACCTCAGTGCCGTTCGGTGCAATGATATTTTCAAAAACGTCTCGGTCAGGATCCGGTCGGGGATACGGAAAGGCGTACTACCATTGCAAATTGTACCCGGCTCTGTTCCCGGTACCGGGTTCGGACCGACAGGCTTCGGAAAAATAACAATGCCACGAACGGCACTGAGGTGCCGTGCTACCGTGCTGGCACGCCTTCCCGTTCCCCCGACTGTCTTACGACCGGGACGTTCCTGATATTATAACCGGTGGTTCCGGTGGTTCCGGTAAAAACTTATCAGAATAAAAAAAACTTTTTTATATTTTCTTCATTTTTTGGTGGAAACACCGGAACCACCGGATGCAGATCAACCTTCAATTCCTATCACAACACATTTTGTATGGATCTTACCAATACGAACAAACCGTCGCAGTCTTTCGTCGCTCCCTTTCTTCAACAACCCCTTCCGGTCGGGGGACGGGCAGCCGCACTGCCGGCGGATTGAACCCCCTTTTTCGTTCCCCAGACTGCCTTCTGACCGGGACGCTTTGGCGGCGGAGGTCTGCCGCGCTGCAGGCGGATCTATAGGCTATCCCGCTTCCCTGCCCAGTCCTGCCCACGGGCATGAAAAATCCCCGCCCGGGACCCCGGACGGGGAAGGCTTTAATTGACGGGTTTATTTGCTCAGATCGACCCACATAGCGGGGCGGACCGCGCTAAGAGTATCGTTCTCGTAGCCACGGTTGAGGATGCTGCCATCGTAGCGGACGCGTACCGCACGGTTAGAATAGTTGCCGGGGGACCGCAGCCACCACCAGCAGGCGGCTTTGCCGCCCGCTGAATAGGAATAGCTGGTATACGCGCCCTGCGCCGCCGCGTACTCCGTCACGCCACAGGTCCTCTCGTTGTCTGTTTTGAAATATTTGTTTGCTTCCGGGATACTCAGCAAAAACACCCTGTCCGTCGTGTCGTTGCCGGGGGACGTGCTATAAGACGGGTTCTTGTCCGCCGTTACGGTCGCGCTGACGATTTGCCCCTGCTCCGTTTCGCTGAACGCCGCGTTCAGAAAATCGTTGTTCAGCCATTTTCGAAGAGAACAGGTCTCCCATGTCATGTCTGCGTTTTCCGTATTATATGGTTTGCAGTCAAGCGCGTATTTGCTGACAACCAGCGCTTTGTCGCCATCCTTTTCCAGGACCAGCCACTCGATCTTTTCCTTTCCATTGGAAGAGTTATTATCCTGTTCGTAATTACCAAACCAAACGGAATCCCCGACGTTTTCATTCAGGATCGAGAACCCGACCACCAGCACGACAACTGCCGCCACGACTACCAGAATGATCCTCGTTGTCCGCTTGCGTGCCTTTTCGTCGCGGGCGCTCTTCTCCCTGAGCTGCCGCAGATCTTCTTTCACAAGCGTAAGCTGATAGTCCGCGTCCCGATACCCCGGGATCGTTTGCAGCAGCCGGATCGCTTCCTCCAACGGGCGGTCCGAGGCCTGCCCAGCGTTTTGCAGCGCCTTCTGATAGATCCATTCCCTGCGCCCTTCCTCACAGGCGGCGACCATCTGCTCCACATCCCTGTATCCGGGGATCTTGTAAAAGTATTCCGCCGCAGTACCGAAATCCGTTTCCTTGTTCGCGCCCTGCAACGCGGCAAGCCCCTTCTGATAAATCCATTCCTTTCGCCCTTCCTCGCAGGCTTCGACCATCTCGTCCGCGTTCATATACCCCGGAATCAAACGGAAGATCCCGGCGGCGTTTACAAATTCTTGTTCGCTGTTCGCACTCTGCAGCGCGGAAAGCCCCTGCTGATAGATCCCCTCTTTCCGCGCGTTTTCGTTGCGCTCGTTGATGAACGCAATCGCGTCGGTGAGTTCGGCTTTCAGCTTCTCGTCCCCGAAGCGCAGGGCCTTCTGGAAATTGGGGTCCTGATCGAAGGGCTGCGCGAGGTCCCTGAGCGCGTTCCGGTTTTTGACGCCGAGCTGCGCCAGCAGCTTGCCGAGGTAGGCCTCCCCGCTTTCGGGATCGATGTTGAGCGCCTGCTCGAAAAAGCCGTCGGCGCTTTTCCAGTCGCCGTCCTCCAGCGAAAGCGCGCCGCGCTTGAGGAACACCGCAATGCCGGTCGGCTGCGCCGCGATCACCGGCTGCCCGGCGGCGGGGGCCGCCTTCCCCGCGTCCCTTTGCAGCACCTTTTTGATGCCCCGGATCACGTCCGTGATGAACCCGATCTTGCTCATATCCTGCGCCTGCAGGTGCGAGAATTCCTCCGGCAGGTCATAGGCGTCCATATCCCGGTAGCAGGGGATCAGGAGCTTGGTGCGGTCCGTTTTCATGAGCTTTAAGTACCGGCTCCACTCGTTTTTGACCCACACGGCGTTGAAATAATCGGGGTCCGTGCCGATGACGAGCATGACCCTTGCGGAGTGCAGGGCGGCGAAGATATAGGGCTCGTATTCCTGCCCCAGCTTGCTTTCGAGCGTGATGGCGGCGTAAAAGACCTTGAAGCCCTCGTTCGTAAGCTGATAGTAAATGTCGTTCGCAATGACCGAATCGGGCGTGCGTTTGCCCGCTGCGTCCGTCTCCTTATAGCACAGGAACACGTCGAAGGGCTTTTCGTTCTTCACGATATCCAGAATCCCGCGCTGCAGCGTATCGATCGCGTAGCCCTGCTCCATATACACGGCGCGGGCGGCTGGGTCCGCGTGGTCCAGCGCCGCCTTATAGTCCGGGTCCGCCGTGATGGCGTCATAGGACGCGCGGTGACAGGTGGGCACCTTTTTGCCGGTGACGGGATCGTCCACGTACTCGATGCCGTATTTGCTCAGGCACAGGCCCCAGTAGGCCTCCGCGTCGTCCGGGTATTCCGTGACCAGCCGCTCGTAAAGCGCGGCGGCCTTGTCGAATTCGCTGTTCAGGCGCTGCTTGTTGGCGCGGTTGAACAGGTTGAGCTTGCCCTCGTCCTCGCCGTTCGGCGCGGTCTGCGCCGTGCCGCAGTAGGCGCAGGTAAAGATTTTGCCGCCGGCGTCCGGGATCAGATCCCCGCCGCACATCTTGCATTTCAGCGTTGCCATTAAGAATCTCCCTTCGGGTTTCTGCCCCTTATTTTAACAGATTCCGGCAATCATTGCAACCCGTTTCCCCAAAAGGGACAAAAAAATCCGGGGACCGAAGCCCCCGGGTCGTGATAAGCGTTTATTCGCCGTGCAGCTCCCGGAACAGGTCGGCGTAGACCTCGTTTCCGGACTGCTCCTCGCGCATCCAGCTTTCGCTTTCCACCGCCGCCAGCGCCGCCCGGAACGCGGCGATCTCGGCTGCCGTCAGAGAGCACTGCCCCCCGTCCCTGCGGACGAAGCCCTGCGTCAGGTTCACCTCCACCGCGGGCGAAAACTCGGGCGTGACCGTGAATTCGGCGGGGCAGGCGCACAGCGGCTCGTCATAGATCAGGTTGTTCACAACGTCCCCGAACACGAGCGCGGGCGAATACATAAAGCGATAGGTCTTGCCGTCCTTTTTCAGCTCACACTCCGTGTTGCCGCAGGTGAACAGCAGGGGTTCCTCCACAAGCTTCGCCGTTTGCGCCGGGGCGTGCGTGTGCGCGGCGGGCTCAGCCGGGACGGTTGGCAGCTCGGCGGCGGTGGTTGCCTCCGTCAAGTCCGGCGCTTCGGTCGGTTCCCCTGCGGGCGCTTCCCCGGTCGGGGCTTCGGTCGGTTCCCCGTCCCCCGAAACGGGCTCCGGTTCCGGGTTGCTTTCGGGCGCGGGCTCCGTTTGCGGCGCGTCTTCGGGCGCGCTCCCGCTTTCCCCGGTTTCCCCCGTCGCGGTGACGGCGGGGCGGTCCGCGTTTTGGGCGTTGTTCGCGTTTTTCTGCTCCACCGTGCCGGTCTTCACACCGCAGGCGGTCAGCAGGGCGCACACCGTGAGCACGGCGGCAAAAATCACAAATATCCGTTTCATCCTTATTCCTCCGTTTCCGTGACCGTCGCCAGCGGCGCTTCGGTCAGCAGCAGCAGGCGCAGGGTCTCCGCGTCCGTCAGCGTCCATTCCAGACCCCTTGCCGGGACGATCAGCCGGTTTTCGCCGGGGACCAGCCAATAGGTCGCGCCGTCGGAAAGGGTCAACCCGCGCGCTTCCCCCGTCAGCGCGGGGGACTCCGTCAACGGCAGACTGTCCTCCCGCGCCGTGACGGTCATGATCGTGGCCACCAGCGCGTCCGCCAGCGCCGGGTCCGCAAAGGTCAGTTTTTGCCCGCCCAGCGACGACGCCGTTTCGTTTTGCAGGGCGGCAGCGCCGTCCGTTACGCTGCGCAGCAAAATCGTTTCCGCATCCGTGCGGTCGGCAAAGCGCTCCTCCAGCCCCGGCGTAGACGCCAAAAGCGAAGCGATCAGGTCTTCCTTTGTTTCAAAGGCGTAGCTTTCCCCGGTTTCAGCCCGCACGGCGGCGAAGTAGGCGGCGGCGCGCCCTGCGCAGGACGGGTCCTCCTGCTCCTCCGGGCGCTGTGAAGCGGGATGTGACGCCCTGTTTTCCGCTTCCCCGGCTGACGGTTCGGATACGGCGGCAGGCACGGTCCCCGGGACGATCGCGTCCGACTGCGGCAGGGCGGGCTTTCCCGCCCGACTTCCCCAAATCACCGCCGGGATCGCCGCGACCGCGGCAACCGCCACAGCCGCCAGCGCATATTTCCTGCGCCGCACCCGCCGTTTTTCGGCGGCGGCACGTTCACGCACCAATTGCAGGAACGCCTGCTCCTCCATCAAAGCAGACTCCTCCCTTCCTCAGATAAACTTTTTTTGAGCTTGCGCTTGGCGGAGACGAGCAGGTTATCCGTCTGCTTGACGGTTTTGCCGAGGACGCTGGCGGCGTCCTTATAGGAAAAGCCCTCGAAATAGACCAGCGTGACCGCCGTGCGTTCGGCCTCGGGCAGGGCGGCGACCGCCCTTTGCACCGCGTCGCGCATTTCGTCCGCCGCGACCGCGTCCTCCGGCGAATCGGGGTCCGTCAGCTCCCCCTCGACGTCCTCGGGAGAAACGAACCGGAACCGCCTTCCCCGCCGCAGCGCGTCCAGCGCCCGCGAGCGCCCCAGCACGAACAGCCAGGTCCTCACGCTGACGCGCCCGTCGTTTTTTTTCGGGAACGCCAGCATGTGCGCGAAGCAGTCCGCCGCCAGATCCTCCGCCTGAAAGGGATCGTGCACGAAGCCCTCGATAAAGCGGATCAGCCCCGGGCGGTACGCCGTTACCAGCGCCTCGAACGCCTTCTCGTCCCCTGCCAGGAAGCGGCTCCATAACGCCGCGTCGTTTTCCATGGCGGGTCCTCCGTTGAAAGTACTTTCACATATAATACGTCTGAGATCCGGTTTTCCTGCAAAAAAAGCGAAAAAGCAGGGCGCGCTTCGTTGGAAGCGCGCCGCGTGTGTTTGATATTCCTCAGCCGAGCAGACGGTTATACTGATAGCAGCGCACGTAGTCCACCTTGAACTCGGCGGGCCAGTTTTCCGCCGGGGTCTTGCCGATCTCGCCCGTGCCGTGCCGGTCGGAGGACTGCACGCCGTTTTCGCCCGCGAACTCGCAGGAGAGCAGCAGATACTCCGGATTCTGGCTCACGCCGCCGGTGGAGAGCCGCCCGGTCTCGTGCCCGTTGATATAGAAGATATATTCGTTCTCGTTCCACTCCACGCCGTAGGTGTTATACTCGTGATAAGGGTCGTTGGAAAGGTAACTCTTGCCGATGGTATCGCCCTTTTCGTCGGGGCCGTAGCCGTCGTAGTGGATGCCGGTGGAAATGTAGTCGCCGCCGCGCCAGTAGTCCTTGTAATAGAAGGACTCGAACACGTCCACCTCGGTGCCGTCCCTGCCGGAGCCGTCCACGTTGAACACGCCCTCGTTCATCATCCAGAACGCGGACCACATGCCCGTGGCGGCAGGCAGGATGCAGCGCACCTCGAAATAGCCATAGCACTGCTCGTACTTCCCGCGCGTGACGACCTCGCCCGTGTACCAGCCCGCCTTATAGGGCTCGAAGTGGATGGTATCGTGCCATTGGTCGTAATAGCGGTTCTCGAGCGGGTGGTCCAGGTACTCGGCGCGGATGACCAGATTGCCGTCCTTGACCGAGACCATATCCTCGTGCCAATAGCCGCCCTTGCGCATCGTGACCCACCATTCATAGCCCCACTTGGAGGTATCGAGCGCGTCGCCTTCAAATTCGTCGCTCCAGACGAGGGTGAACTGATCCATATTTACCGCGCGGTTCTTTTTCGGCGCGTTCGTGCTCCCGGTCAGACCGGTGATGCTTGCCATCAGCGCGCTGATCGACATAAAAAAGGACAAAATTGCTTTCAGGACTGTGCGTACCATATTCATTTCTCCTTTATAATGATTCGCCGGGGGTCGGTTTTATGATAGCATACCAAACGGGGAAGTGTCAAGGGGGATTTCGGCAGGGCGCAGCCCGGCGATGTTGGATGTGGAATGTTGAATGTGGGATGCAAGAGGGGCTTCGCCCTTACCCATTATATTGCGCGGACCCTGCCGCGCCGCCTCCATCCAACATCCAACGTCAAAAAAAGAGCCCTTATGGGCTCAAAGGACGAATTGCAGCACGTTATCGTGCAGGGAAAAGCGCATGAAGCCGTAGCTCGTGTGGGAATCCGCCAGCGCCAGACGCACCTCGTCCAGATGCGCCGCAAGATCCCGTTCGCCCTGCGGCCAGCGGACGTACACCGTCAGGGTCGTCTCCTGCGGCTCGGCGCGGGAAAACAGCAGACCGCCCTCCGGCAGCACCGCGAAGCCGTCGCGCCCCTTCACGGTCAGGGTCTCTGCCTCCAGCGTCCAGGGGGAATATTTATTGCTCTTGAGCAGCACGTTTGTTTCAATCTTATACCAGTTTTCGCCGGATTTGCCGTGCTCCAGCATCACGGGGTCATTCTTTTCCACCGCCGACACGACCGGCCGGGACAGCAGCGTGACCTCCGGGTCCTTATCGGGCGCGGCGGCGATCAGCACCACGCCGAACAGCAGCGTGCAAAAGCAGAACACCCACGCCGCAACGCTGAGGGCGGAGTAAAACCCGCCGATGATCTTTTCTCTCATAGTCTCTTCCGTCCATTCTTTTCAGTACCTTTGATAATACAATACTTCGCCGGGTTTGTCAAGCGTCGGAAAACGAAAAGACGGCAAGAAAAAAGCTGCCCGGGGGGCAGCCTTCTCTGATCGGAACTCAGTTCTCGTCGTTATACTT
>CACZGD010000101.1 GCA_902780565.1 Oscillospiraceae bacterium | reverse complement strand
GCCCTGAATCATCACCCCAAAAGGAGGAATTCCCAAAACATGAACACCCCACAATTTTCCGTTCTGCGGCGGGTGGAGCCGCCGCAGAAGGCCCCCGGCGCGGGGAAGCGCGTCGGCAGCGAGGAGGTCCGCGCGGCGCGGGCGATCCTTGACAAATACGCGGCGGCGAAGGCGAATCTGGAGCGCCGCGTGACCGAAAACGAGCGCTGGTTCCGGCTGCGCCACTGGGAGCAGCTCCGGGACGAAAACGGACGCGAGAACCGTCCCAGCGCCTGGCTGTTCCACTCCATCCTGAACAAGCACGCGGACTTTATGGACGCGGTGCCCGCCTGCACGGTGCTGCCGCGGGAGGAGAGCGACACCGCCGCCGCCGAGGCGCTGACAAGCGTGCTGCCCGTGGTGCTGGAGCGCAGCGACTGGCCGTCCGTCTATTCCGACGCGGCGTGGAGCAAGCTGAAGACCGGCACTGCCGTGTTCGCGGTGCAGTGGGACCCCGCCGCCGCGGGCGGTCTCGGCGACGTGAGCGTGAAATGCACGGACCTGCACCGCGTGTTCTGGGAGCCCGGCGTGCGCGACGTGCAGAACAGCCGCAACCTGTTCACGGTGGAAAACGTGGATAACGACGTGCTGATCGCCCGCTATCCGTTTTTGAAGGACAAGCTCTCCGGCGGGGGTCTTGCCTACGTCTTCGACGAGGACGTGGACGTTTCCGACAAAAGCGCCGTGATCGACTGGTATTACAAAAAGCAGGGACCCCGGGGCGACGTGCTGCACTATTGCAAGTTCGTGGGCGACACGGTGCTTTACGCCAGCGAGAACGACGACGCGCTTGCCGGGCGCGGCTGGTACGACCACGGGCAGTATCCCTTTGTGTTCGACCCGCTGTTCCGCGAGGAGGGCACGCCCGTGGGCTTCGGCTTCATCGATGTGATGAAGGGCGCACAGGAGGAGATCGACATCCTCGACAACGAGATCGTCCGCTCCGCGCGGCTCGGCGCAAGGCGGCGCTATTTCACCCGCAACGAGGGCGCGATCAACGAGGCGGAGTTCGCCGACTTCAGCCGCGATTTCGTCCACGTCTCCGGCTCCTCCCTCGGGGAGGATTCCATCCGGGAGATCGCCGCCGTGCCGCTTTCGCCCGTGTATCTTACCGTGCTGAACAACAAGATCGCGGAGCTGAAGGAGACCAGCGGCAACCGGGATTTCACCGCCGGGTCCGTGTCCGGCGGCGTGACCAGCGGCACCGCCATCGCCGCGCTGCAGGAGGCCGGCGGAAAGCTCAGCCGCGACATGATCGCCGCCACCTACCGCGCGTTTTCCGCCGTGTGCAGCCTTGTGATCGAGCTGATCCGCCAGTTCTATGACGCGCCCCGCGCCATGCGCGTGCTCTCGCCCGACGGCGGGCAGCGCTTCCTGTCCTATGACAACCGCGCCCTGCGTCCCGTGCCTCCGGCGCAGGATTTCGGGCTGGACCTCGCCCCCCGCGTGCCGGTGTTCGACCTCACGGTCCGCGCCGAAAAGCAGGCCGCCTATTCCCGCGCCAGCCAAAACGCCGACGCCGTCAACTTCTATAACATGGGCTTCTTCGACCCCGCAAGGGCGGTGCAGAGCCTGGCGTGCCTGGAGCTGATCGACGTGGACAACAAGGAGCAGTTAAAGCGCGTCATCGCCGAAAACGGACGCAAATACGGCGGCCTCGGCGAAGCGCCGAAAACGCAGCTCATTGCGGGGGCAGCCCCGTGACGCGCGCGGTGCTGCTTGCAGGCGGCGAAACGTGGACCCTGCTGTGCGCCGGGCACGCGGGCTTTGCCCCGAACGGGCCGGACGTGCTGTGCGCCGGAATCAGCGCCCTGACCATCGCGCTGGACGAGCGCCTGCGGGATCTGGCGGAGCGTCGCCGCCTGACCGGGTACCGGCGGGACGTGAAGCCCGGCGCCGTGCGCCTGACCGCCGCCGGGCGGGACGACGTGCGTGGCGCGTTCGAGACTGCCGCCGCGGGGCTGGCGGCGCTGGCGGGGAGGTACCCGGACCATCTCAGCATGAAACGATTTGAAAGGAGACCCATCCATGAACGAACCCATCACCCTGCGGCAGTTTGACGCCGGGGACGCCGCCCCCGCAGTCCCTGCGGCGGAGCCCGCTGCCGCGCCTGTCCCCGCCGCAGAACCGTCGCCCGCCGCAGAACCGAGCGGACCCGCCGCTCCGTCGCCCGCCGACCCCCCTGCCGAAGCCGCCCCGGGGTCCTTGCTGGACGCGGCTGCGGACAGCTTTTCCGAACGGCTGGTCGCGCGGCAGGTGCGCGAGATCAGCGACCGCTGGCAGGCGGAAAGCGACGCGATCCGGGAGGTCTATCCCATGTTCGCGCTGGAAACGGAACTGCAAAGCCCGGAGTTCCGCGCTCTGGTGAAGGCGGGCGTCACGCTCCGGCGCGCGTATGAGACCGTGCATCTGCCGGAGATCCTCGGCGCGTGTATGCGCTTCGCCGCCGAAGCGGGCATGAAAAACGCCGCCGCTTCGCCGCCCCGCGTGCGCGAAAACGCCGTGCTGGACCGCGCCGCCGGTATCCCCCACACAAACGTGCGCGATCTCACCGAACGGGATATCCTGCGGATCCTCGACTCGGTGGGCAAGGGGGCGAAGATCCGGTTTTAACGGATTTGCTATGTGTGGGACGGAGGGACCTGGGTCGGCATTTAAGAAGGGCCGAGGGCCGAGGGCGCACAGGGAAGGGACCTGCGGTCGGCATTTAAGAAGGGCCGAGGGCCGGGGGCGCGGGAAAGGTACCGGGAACGGAGCCGGGTGCAAAATCGCCGGTAGGGGCGCAGGTCTCGGCTGCCGCCCCGGTCGGTGCTTCTGCCTTCGGCAGAGGTCGCCCCCGGCGACCCGCACCCCCTGCGCCGTTTACGGATAGAACGGCGAAGCCGTTCCACCTTAAATAAACCCGGTCGTGTATTGCAGCATGCCAACGGACCGCCTATTCGCCCGCCGACAAAACACCTCACACAGTTTCTTATATGGGGCGTTTCACAATAGAATCATTGCGAGAGTAAACGGAATCACGCCTGACTCGCGGCCCGGAACCTTTATTGCAAATTAGAGGCTGGCTTATGAAAGGTGGCGCGCTGCGCGCGCTATCCGTAAACGGCGCAGGGGTCTGCGCCCCTACCGGCAAACTGCGACCCGGTCCGGTTCCCGAAGACGCCTTCTGCCCGCTGAACTCTGGCTCCTGTCCCCCGTCCCCCGTCCCTCGGCCCTCGGCCCTCGGCCCTCGGCCCTATCCCATTCCCCTCATCATTACAAAAAACTGAAAGGAAGGTACTCTATGCACAATCACAGCAACCTCAATTCCACTCCCATCACGCTCACGCACTTCGGCGCGGGGCAGGTGATGAACACCACCGGCGGCACCGTGGAAAACGGCGTCGTGACGGACGCGAACGCCCTGTCCGCCGAGATGAAGGCGTTTTACGACAAGACGCTGATCACGCTGGCGGGCGCGAACCTTGTCCACGAGCAGTTCGGGCAGAAGCGCCCCATTCCCAAGAACGGCGGCAAGACCATCGAGTTCCGCAAGTTCAGTAAGCTCCCGAAGGCCCTCACCGCCATCACGGAGGGCGTGACCCCCGCGGGCAACAAGCTGTCGGTCTCGGCGGTGTCCTGCACCGTGGACCAGTACGGCGACTACATCGAGCAGACGGATATGCTGGAGCTGACCGCCGTTGACAACACGATCGTGGAGGCCACCAAGGAGCTGGCTGCGCAGGCGGGCCTGACGCTGGACACCGTGGTGCGCAACGAGCTGGTCGGCGGCACGAACGTGATGTACGCCCCCAAGGTCGAAAACGGCGTCGAGACCGAGATCACCCTGCGCGAGGATCTGACCGAAGCCTGCCGCCTGCGCGTCAAGGACGTGTTCCGGGCGGCGGCGGAGCTCAAGGCGGTCAACGCCCCCAAGATCGGCGGCAGCTACGTCGCCATCATCCACCCCTACGTCGCCTACGACCTCATGCAGGAGGCCGGCGAGCAGTGGGTCGGCATCACGAAGTACGTCAGCCCCGAAAGCCTGCTCAAGGGCGAAATCGGCACGCTCGGCGGCGTGCGCTTCGTGGAAAGCACCGAGGCCAAGATCTTCGCCCCCGCCGAGATCGCGGAGGGACTTTCCCGCCTGCACGTGAAGACCGCGGCGACCGCCTCCACGTCCGTCGCGGTGAAGGAGGCGCTTGAAAGCGTCACGTTCGATACGCCCGTCGAGATCTGGGTCGGCGGCGTGAAGAACACCGTGACCGCGATCACCGCCGGGGAGGACGGCAGCACCCTGACCCTCGGCGCCGCCGCGACCGTCTCCGCCGGGGACGTGATCTGCGGGACCGGCGGCGGCAGGGACGGCTCCGCCGTGTTCTGCACCCTGTTCCTCGGCGAGAACGCCTACGGCGTGACCGACGTGGAGGGCGGCGGCCTGCAGCACATCGTCAAGCAGTGCGGCTACGGCAACGACCCCCTGAACCAGCGCTCCTCCGTCGGCTGGAAGGCCACCAAGGTCGCCAAGCGCCTGCTGGAGGAATATATGATCCGCTTCGAGAGCGGGTCCGCCTTCTCCGCGACCGCGACGGAGAACTGATCCGAAGCCGGGCGTCAGCCCGGCGGGCGGGACGATAAGGGACGGGGCAGGGGACGGTACCGGGAACGGGACGGACGCCCTGACCCCTGACCTCCGGTCTTGACTCCTGACCCCTGACCTCCGGCCCTTGACCTCCGGCCCTTGACCTCCGGCCCTTGACCTCCGGCCCCTGGCCCCCTGGCCCCTGGCCCCTGGCTCCCTGGCTCCCTGGCCCCTGGTCCCTGGTCCCCGGCCCCTGGCTCCCTGGTCCCTGGCCCCTGGTCCCTGGCCCCTGGCCCCCTGGCCCCTGGCTCCCTGACCTCTGGTCCCTGGTCCCTGGCTCCCCGGCCCCCCGGCCCATTCAATTCCATCCAGAAAGGAAGACTGACAATGACAAAACAGAAAAAAGCTCCCGCTGCCGAAGCGGCGGAAACGGTATTTATCCCCAAGGAATCGAAGCACGACGACGCGCTGTTCGTAGCGGTGAACGGACGCAGGATGCTGGTGCGCAAGGGCGAGGCGGTGTCGCTGCCGCTGCCCTTCGCCGCGGTGGTGCGCCACTCGCAGGAGATGAAGCGCCGCGCGGATTCCTATATCGACGCGGTCTCGCGGGAAGGGTGAGGCGGCTTATGACCATGGAACGCGCGATCGAGCGCTTTGACCTGACCGTGCCGAACGCCTTTCCCTTTGCCGTGAAGCGCGACCTTGTGATGGGGCTGGAGGCGCGGCTCGAAAACGAGCTGTTTTCGCTCTACGTCGCGCCGTCCGAGGAGGACGCGCCCGAGGACCCCGCCGGCGACGGCGTGCCGCTTGCCGCCCCCTATCCCTACGACGACCTTTACGTCAAGTTCCTCGCCGCCGAAACGGACCGGCTGAACGGGGACGTGAACCGCTATCAGAACAGCGCAAGGGTCTTCAACGACGCCTATGACGCGCTGGCGCTGCACCTGCTGCGCACCCGCCGCCGGCGTCGCCGTCACGCCGTCCGTTTGCCGGAGGTGACCGCATGAGGCTGCCCCGGCTCATCCCCCTGCCGCAGAAGGCGCTGACCCTGACCCGCTTTTACGGGCTGGAAAACGCGCCCGCGCCCCGCCCCGGGGCGTTCGCGGCGGAGGAGAATCTGACCGCCGCCGATGCGCCGCTGCTGTCCGTGCGCCCGGCAAGGTCCTTTTACGATCTGCCCGGGGAAAACGGTCCCTTCGTGCCGGACGGCGCCGTGACCGATTTTGCGTCCGTTGGGGAAACGGCGGTGATCTGCACCGAAAACGCGGTCTACCTGAACGGGGAACGGCTCGATATCCCGGACCTGAAGCAGGGGGAGCGCCGCCGCCGCGCGGTCCCCTTCGGCGCGGACTTCTTCCTTGCCCCGGACGCGGTGCTGGTGAAGACCGCCGGGGACGCGCCGGAGATCTGCCCCCTGACCTTCGAGCGGGCGCTGCCGGAGGTGCTGGTCCGCCCGGTGTATGCGGATTTCACGCTCTTTCAGCCGGAGCGCTTCTGGCTCGATAAAAACGCCCCCATCGACCCCGCCGAGTGGCCCGACTGGGTGGATGATTCCGCCGGGCGGCTGGTGCATTATCACTTCACGGACGGCGCGTGGGTCAGCCGGGGCGAGTTCTATATGGCGCTGCTGGGGACCGGGATCGGGCAGGGGCTTGCCCCCGGCGACCGGATCGAAACGGACGTCTATGACAGGCAGACCTATCGCCGCAAGGGGTATTTCACCGTCGTGAAGCGGGAGGACGACCGTCTGCTTGTGACCGGCGGCTTCATCCACGGCGTCAGCCTCCCCTCCGGCGCGACGCTGAAAAAGGTGATCCCGGAGGCGGATCTGCTGATCACCCACGGCAACCGCCTGTGGGGCTGCCGCCGGGGCAAAAACGAGGCGGGGCAGGACGTGAACGAGATCTTCGCAAGCGCTTTGGGCGATCCGACCCGCTGGTATGACTTCGAGCAGATCTCCACGGATTCCTACCGCGTTTCGCTGGGCGCGCCCGGTCCCTTCACCGGGGCGGCGGCGCTGGGGCAGGACCTGCTGTTCTTCAAGGAGGACGCGATCGTGCGCGTCGGCGGTTACACGCCCGCCGACTTCTCTGTCACCGTCACGCCCGCGGCGGGAATCCCGCTCGGCAGGGAAAAATGCCTTGCGGTCATCGACGAGCTGGTCTGGTACGTGGGCGACGGCGGCGTGCGCGTTTATGACGGGGCGCTGGCGCGGTCCCTGCCCGGCGCGCCGGATCTGACCGGGGTCACGCCCCGCTTTGCCGCCGCCGAGGACGGGCGCTTTCTGCTCTTCGCCGCCGAGGGCGGCAAAAACCGGATCTTCGTCTGCGACCCCGTTTCGGGCGACTGGCACGCGGAGGACGATCCCTTTCCCGTCGCGGGGTGCGCGCGGCTCGGCGGGGCCGTGGTCTGCCTTGCGCCGGCGTCGGACGGCACGTCCTTTTTCGCCCGCCGCAAGCACGCGCCGGCGTCGCTGTCCGGCTGGGGGCGCGATCCCCTCCCGCGCCGGGAGGAGGCGCCCTGCCGCTGGTTTGCCGAAACGGGCCCCCTGACCGCCCCGGACCCGAACTGCGTCTTTCGCCGCCTCACGCTGCGCGTTTCCCTGCCCGGGGACGCCGTCCTCACGCTCGAAGCCAAGGCAGGGGCGTTCGGCAAATGGCGGCGCCTCGGCGCCGTGCGGACAAAGCGCGAGGGGACGCTGTCGTTTCGCAGCCGCACCGAGCCTGCCGACGCGCTGTTCCTGCGTCTGTCCGGCGTCGGGGACTGCCGGGTCCACGCGCTCACGCTCATCGCCGAGGCGGCGGGGGAGGTGACGGACCGTGGCTGAAGAAGCAAAGCGTCCCTTCCCGAACGAAGCCGGGCAGCAGACCGTGCTGTCGCTGCTCACGCGCATCCTCAGGCGGCTGGACCTGATCGAAGCGAGCCTGAGACGGCTCGATCAAAAAACGGAGGAGAAGAAAAAATCATGAAAAAGAAACTCACGACCCGCCTGCTGCTCGACCAAACGGCGGACCGGCTGCTGAACGCCTACGCGCCGCTGGGGATCACCCCCGTGAGAACGGACGCCTCCGCCGCCGGAAGACCGGAGACGGGGAAGCCCGAGGTGAAAGCGGCCGCCGGGGACCGGGGCGGCGCGGCGGGGAAGCCCGAAACGGGAAGGATCGCGGTGAACGCGATCGCAGGGGACCGGGGCGCGGCGGGGACCGTGCCCGAAAAGCAGCCGACGAACGCGCCCGCCGCCCCCGCTTCGCCGAAGGAGACGCTTCTGACCGCCCTGCTGGGGCAGGCCATGGCAGCCCCCGCCGGGGACGCCCTCGGGGGCGTGAACCGCGAACGGCTGTATGACGATTATTTCCGCCGCTATGCGGATTCCGCCGCGCTTGCCGCGAAAAACGCCTTCGGCCTCGCCGCCGCCTCCACCGGGGGCTACGGCTCCTCGTGGGCGTCGTCCGCCGCCGCCTCAGCCTATGATTCCCGTATGCGGGAGCTGGACGAACAGGCGCTGGAGCTCGAAAAGCTCTCCCAGTCCGCCGACTCGCTGGCGCTTGCCCGCGAAAAGCAGCGCTCGGACGCGCTCTACCGGGCGCTGGGCCTGCTGAACGACGCGGACGAGACCGCCTACCGGCACGGGCAGGATCAGCTTGCCCTTGCGTTCAAGGCCGCCGCGGTGGGGGATGATTCCCTGCTTGCCGCCCTTGGGATCGACGCCTCGGGCCTCAGGCGCGAAAAGCAGCTTGCCGAAGCGCTGCGCCTTGCCGAGATTGGGGATTATACGGGGCTGCAGGCGCTGGGCGCGGACGTTTCCGCCCTGACCGACCGGGACGCGCTTTCCGCCGCCGTGACCGCCGCGAAATACGGCGACTATGCAAAGCTGGAGGCGCTGGGCTTCGACATGACGGGGCAGAAAAACAAGGACGCGCTTTCCGCCGCCGCGACCGCCGCCGAATACGGCGACTATACGGGGCTGCAGGCGCTGGGGATCGACGTGAGCGGCCTGCGCTACCGCGAATTGCTGGACGTCGCCGCAACGCTTGCCTCCTTCGGGGACTATTCCGCGCTGGAGGAGCTGGGCGTGGATACCACGTCCCTGTATGAGCAGGGGCTGCTGGAAAAGGCGCTGGCGCTGGCAAAATACGGGGATTATTCGCTGCTCGGCAGCTTTGCCGCGAACGGCGGCGACTTCAAACAAAAGATCAGCGTTTCCATCCAGAAGGGCGCCCAGGAGGCCTATTGGTACGGCGGCTACGACGTGCTGCTCCGCTATCTGGACCGGCAGGTGGGCTACGGACAGCTCACCGAGGACGGCAAGCGGCAGATTCTGGAGACGCTGGTACGGTGAAAGGAGACGTTATGCGGATTACATTGACCGACGCGCGGCTGATGCAGGGGGAGCATCACGCCGACAGCCTGCACCTTTCGGCGGGCAGCCTGCCCGAAAACGCCGAGGTGCGTCTGGCTTTTCTGACCCCCCGCGGCCGGCGCTGCGAAAGCCCCGCCGTGGAACTGACGGACGGGGAGGGGGACTTCTCCCTCCCGCAGTCCCTGCTGGACGGCGCGGGTCGGCTGCTGGTGCAGCTCCTTGCCGAAACGGACGACCGCCTGCTCAAAAGCGAGGTCTTCGCCTTCGACGTGGAACGCAGCATCGACGCGACCGGTGAAACGCCGGAGGAGGGCTTCTTTTCCCTGTCCGGCGCGTGCAGGCGGCTGGACGCGCTCGCGTTCGACCTTGCCGCCTTCATGGATGAGACCGAGGCGGCGCTGGCGGGCAAGCAGGCGGCGCTGACCTTTGACGAAACGCCCACCGCCGGCAGCGAAAACCCCGTTTCCTCCGGCGGCGTGAAGGCGTACGTGGACGCGGCGATCCCGAAAAAGGTCTCGGCGCTGACGAACGACGCGGGCTATCAGAACGGGAGTCAGGTCGCGGCGACGGTGCGAAGTGAGATCGAGGACCGGATCGTTTACGGGATCGATTACGCGTACATTCTCAACAAGCCGACGGTGGACAGTACGCCCACGGCAAACAGCGGGAACCTC
>CACZGD010000100.1 GCA_902780565.1 Oscillospiraceae bacterium | reverse complement strand
ACGCCTTCTTCTTCAAAAAAACACATATCCGTTCCACGTTCCCGTGTTTGGATATGTGTTTCTTTTTCTTTTTGGCTCTTATCTTAATGACATTGGCCTGAGGCGTCCTTTTTTGGTATCTGTTGCTTGTCCCGGCGGAACTCATTCGAAGCTGATCATCACATTGTCGAAGTGTCCGTCAACCGCGGAGGTCAGAAAATACCTGATCCCGTCGACCGTCTCCTGATAATAATGGTTGCCGTTTTTGACAGAACTGTTGTTCAGTCTGCTTAAAAGCGTCGACGCGGAGAGCGCGTGAGTCCTGTATTTCAGGATACTCGTCCCAAGACGGATCGACTGCTCAATGGGTATTTCACTGTCCGCTACTCGCACAGTGATACTGATTTCGTTATTTGTACTTTCGGTCCAGTAATAGATCTGGATTTTTCCCTTGTACATGCTGAACGTGACGTTGGTGTCCGAAATCGCTATAGCGCTGTTGAAAGCGGAATAAGAACCGGTATCCGTATACATTTTGCTGCCCTTTTCTTCATCGACGAGGGGCCATCTTTCGATCTGCGGCCATGTTTCAAGCAGGGTGTTATAGAGCTCGCTTGTGGAGACGACCTGTTTTTCCTTTTCCGTCGCAGGCTCAGGCTCTATCGTATCGGGCTCTGTCGTTTTGGGCTCTTCATCCTTGCGGGAATAGGTGTACCCGCTGTATCCGGTCTCGATTTCTTCCTTTTCGCTGCAGGCGGCGAAAAGGCTCAGCGTAAGAAGAAGGACCAGAAGAAGAGAAATCGTTTTTTTCATGGCTGTGACTCCTTTTTATTAAACTGCGAATAAAGCTTTCAGTTCTTCCAGATGCTCCCTGTAGGAATAACCCGGCGGAAGCATTTTGGTGGCATTCAGCACGCTGACGTGGCCGATCCCCCGGTAGCAATAGACGCAGTAGCTCCCCATCGGTTCTCTGGAGCCGACACCAAACCGGATGAAGACAAGCGGGTGCCGGTCCGCTTCGTAGATGATTTCGGACGTAAAATGGTCCGCGACGACTCCAAGCTCCTGATAAACGTAGGATTTGACATGTTTTTCCGCCTCCTCGATCACGGCGGCGTCCTCCGCGTAGGACTCTTCTGTTCTGTGCGAATTCCAGGATCGAAAGGCGAAGAACGCGACGATTACAAACACGAAGGATAGAACGGACAGCAGTGCTTTTCGATTCATAAAAAACCTCCTTTTCGGCACTCTCAGTATAGCATAGTGCAAGAATAATTGCAAGTAAAATTGCAATTAAAAAATTCTTGTATTATTTGAGGGGATTTTGCAATAAAATAATAAGAAAGGAAATGCGAATGGGGGAACTGATATGGACAACGCGGCGTTTACGGTCAAAAAGGAAAAAAACTCCAACAAAACCATCCGGATGCCGGACGGTCTGATCGAGCGGCTGCAGAAGATCGCGGATGAAAACGACACGTCCTTCAATAAGGTGGTCGTGCAGTGCTGCGAATACGCGCTGAACAATATGCCCGACGCAGACTGACAGAGCCGATACGATACCTATAGTTTACTACAGGAAAAGAAAAAAGTCCTATGCCGGCAGCATAGGGCTTTTTGCGATGATGCGGGAGGTTTACCGTTCGGGCTTTGCGTTTGCGTAAATGCCCCCGGACCAGAAGCCGGACCGGGTGGCGCCATTGAGGAGGAACGCTTTCCCGCTGCCGTCGTAGGGACGGCCCGCCCGATACGTCCCGTGCCATTGCTGACCGTCCGCCCAGAAAATATCCGTTGTGCCGTCCGGTTTGCCGTGGGTAAACTCTCCGTCTATCGTCATGCCGCCGCCGGGCGTGACGAGGGAGCCGACGCCGGAGGGAAGCCCATCCTTCCATTCTCCGGTGTAGATCCCCTGCCCGAAAACGCCTACGCCGAAGCCCTCCGGTCCGTTTGCGCCCATGCTTCCCCGGTACGCCGGCTTCAGACGGTCCGCGGCGTTCGTCATCACGCGCAGTCTCGGTTCGCTGTCGCAGGTATTTGCAAATGCCCGGGCAAGGCACTGCTCCAGTCCGGACTCGTTTTTTCGTCTCGCATGGCTCGGAAAGGCCGCCGAGATCAGCAATACGTCGCCGAAAATCACGATGCCGAGACCGCCGTACATGACGAAATCGTTGTATGCCAGTTGGGTTTCAACGACGCCGCCGCCAATCATGACCATCAGGAAGCCAAGCACGGCAAGCGCCGTGCCGATCAGCAGCAGCGCTCGCATGGCGGTTCTGCCGCGGTAGATCCCGGCAATGGCGGCGTCTGCTTCTTTTTGCAGCTTTTCCATCGACCCGGCCTCGCGCAGGCGGCGATCCGCCGATTGTTTTTCAAGCATCCCGGCGGCGCGGGACGCATACGCGGACAGATCCGTTTCGTTTTTATATTTTTTCAGCTCCGCCCAGCATGCGGTTACGTCGTCGGCGTTTTCGTTTTGCAGCGCCCGGTCGAGCTGCTCTTTCAGATAGCGGATTTTGGCTTCGTTGTTGGTCATTTCTCGGCATCCTCCTTTTCGATCGTAACCGGAATATCGGCGCGGCGAAGCTGTTCGGCGAGGCCGGCGGCGTCGTCCGCCGTCAGACCGCTTGCCGCCACGCTGCCCGGCGTTTCCAGCATCGTTTTTGCCTGTGCAAGTCCCACGCCGCAAAGGGTGCGCAGGGCGTGCAGATCAGACGGAGCCGTCTGCGCGCCGACGCCGATGCGCAGGCGATAGGTTTGTCCCGCCTCCAGCGGCGTCCCGTTTTGGTCAAGCGTCGCCGACGGCGTCTGAAGCCAGACGGGTGACGCCGTTTCGTTTGTACCGAGGGGCTTGCCGTCCGCCGTTGCCACACCGGTGCGCACCTGAGAAAGATCCGTCGCGGCAAGCGCAGGCGACGCTTTTACGGCTGCGGCGGCTTTGTCGAGGCTGCCGCTCTGCTTGTAAGTTGAAAGAAAGATCGCCGCGTCGGTTTGCAGGGCGTCGGTGCGTGCGGATTCCACCCGGTTGAGCGCGGCTTTGGTTTGTTCATGCAGGTCGATCGCCGCGCGTTTTTGTTTTTTGTTGCTTGAAACAAGCAGCAGAATGCCCGGAAGCATCAGCACGGCGGCAATCGGCAGAAAGAACGGCAGAGATTCGCCGATCGGTTCGCCTTGTATAAAGAGAATCAAAGGCAGCAGAAGGGCCGCCACGCCGAAGCTCGTCAGGAACATGCCTGCCGTGTAGCCGGCGGATTTTCTTTTTTTGTCCCCGATCGCCTTGTTTTTCAGATTTTCCTGCCGCGCCGTGCGGTCTGCCGTTTCATCGTAGGGGAAGGTGAAAAAGATCGCGCCGTCCTTCCGCAGCAAAACGAGGGCGCGGTAAAAGCTGCCTCGATAGGCGTATTCCACCGCCAGCATCGGCAGATAAACGAGCATTTCGGTGCTTGCGGTGATCTCTCCGCTTGTGTGACCGTTTTCGCAGTAATCTCCCGGCACCACCTGCTTGAGCTTCTGATCCCGTTTCTCTTTCAGTTTACGGTTCATCCGCTGCGTTCCGCGGGTGTACCAGCCCGAGTCGGTTCCCTGCGTATGGACCCTGAGCCCGTTGAGCGTCTGATCCTCCGGGAGGGGGGTGGATTCGCACAGGTCCAGAAGCTGCCCGATCCGGAGATTCAGATGCTGCTCCAGTTTATCGGGCAGCGCGTCTTCGGGATGAGAGCCGTAACGGGGCGCTCCGGTTTCATCCGTCGTTTTTGTGTCGGTGACGTTTTTGTCGTAATCTTCCGCCGGCAGCGCCGTCAGCAACGCCGCCAATGGCTCGCTTACAAAAGAGAGGTCCGTATCCTTGACGGTAAAATCTCCGCTGACCGGCTGCCGTTCGATCTCCTTGCGGTATTTTGTGACCGCCTCCTGATATTTTTTCGGGTTCCCTCTGGCGTCCTTGCTGGAATAGTCCGTCCGCCAGACGTAATCGGTATAGGGGACCTCTTTGACGTAACACGCCGTGGCGGTATAGTGAACGCCCAGCTCCCGCTGCAGGAGCCGAACCGGGAAATACGCCGCCTCGGCGCCTATCAGCTTGAACTCCCGAAACAGATCGCCCGCCAAATGCGGCTGCCGCCGCAATTCCCCCAGCAAAGAGGAAAGCGCCTCCTCCTTGCTGATCTCCTGCGGGATCAGCTCCACAGCGTTGCGCCGCGCCGCTTCCTCCTGCTGTCGATGCTTTGCGTTTTCTGCCTCCCGGCGAAGGATCGAGGCTTTTCCCTCCAGCGCCTGCGCGTTCTCCGGATCGATATCCAACGCCTTTTCATAATAGGAGACCGCTTTTTGCTCGTCTCCCTCTTCGAGGCTCTGTTCCGCTCTGACCAGCATATTCTCCAGCTCCGCGGCGCGGTCGATGACGACGGGCCCTGCAAACTCCACGATCAGCTTTTGCGCGTCGGCTTTCGTGTATTGTACGCCGCAGCTCCGGCACACGAAGAGATCCTCGTCCAGCTTCATCAAATCGGAGCCGCCGCAGACTTCACATTGCATTTTTTTCATAATTGCCCTCCTTTTTGCTGTCCGCTGTCTGTATCATAACAAATTGCAATTAAAATTGCAAGTAAATATTAACTTATATTATAGCCATTATTCAGCATATCACGTCGGGCGATCCCGTGTCCTATGCTGCGGGCATCTTGACAGAAAAAGCCCCGCGTGCTACAATAAAAAGAAAACGAATGGGAGGCGAGCGGCATGAAAAACACCGAGGAGATCTTAAAAGCCCTGTCCGGCTTTTCGGAGTACCGCGCCTTTTACGAGGAAAACGCCCCGTCCCTGCAAAGCCTGTCGCTGTCGTCCGCGCTGACGGCGTGCCTGCGGGAAAAGGGACTCGAAAAAAGCGACGTGATCGGGCGCTCGGAGCTCAGCGAGATCTACGCGTATCAGATCTTTTCGGGCGTGCGCCTGCACCCCGCCCGGAACAAGGTGCTGTGCCTGACGCTTGCCATGGGGCTGACCTATGAAGAGACGCAGACGCTGTTAAAGCGCACGGGCTATCCGCCGCTGTACGCGAAGGACCCGTTCGACTGCGTGGTGATCTACGGGATCTTAAACGGGATGACCGTGGTCGGGGTCAACGGCCTGCTGTTTGAGTATACGGGGGAGACGCTGGGATGAACCGACCCGAAAACGGCGTCTGCCCGGTCTGCGGGGCGCAGTTGCAGGAGAACGCGCGGTTCTGCCTGCACTGCATGACGTCCTTTACCGAAAAAACGGAGGTCCCGCCGCCCGTCATTCAAAAGCGCGGCGGCAGAACGCACGCCGTGCTGATCGCAGTATCCCTGCTCGTCCTTGCGGGGCTGGCTGTCGGGCTGTACGCCGCGCTGTCCAAAAGCGACGCCCGGCCGTCCGGCGGGGACGCGGGGAACGAATCGACCGCCGCGCCCACAGAAAACGCCGTCCCGACCGACCCCGGGCGGGCGCCGCTGATCGACTTTGAGACCTTTTCGCTTGCGATCCCGCAAACCGCCGAAAAACTGGACTGCGCCGACTGCTTCGACCCGACGGGCTTTCTGGACGTCATGAAAAGCCGGACGGAGGACCTGGTCAAGTATACGACCGAAGCAAAGCTGGACGGCGGGCGGCTGGACCTCTTTTTCCGCAACGGCGGCGCCGTCATCACGCTCATCCTGTCCGACGTGCCGGAGAACCGTCTGGGGGACGCCAAACGGATCGTCGCCGCCGTGCACGCCGCTGTCACAAACCATTACAGCGAGATTTTGTCCGTCCTGACGGATGAAAACACCTATCCGCGTTTCCGGTACAATGAACCCTTCGTCGAATTCTTTACCGACCTGACCGGGCGCACCGAAGCCTATTCGGACGCCGTCAAAGCCGGGGAGGCGATCGAAACTTCCGGCATCGTCATGGAGACCGACGGGGAGGACGGCTTTACGGTCTATTTCGAGACCCGGCGCGCCGCCGCCGGCGGCGACCTGTACGACCTCGTTCTGCGCTTCGACTACTACGAGAACCCGGAGGTCGAGCTCGGCCGCGCCGAATGATCCTTTGCAAGGGAACCATAGCAAAGAACCGCCGATCCGGCGGTTCTTTTTGTGTAAAAAACTTGTTGAATTATGTAAATTGCAATAAAAAATATATAAAACTCTTGACAAAAGTTTGCGGCGGTGCTATAATGGACCCAGAACACAGAAAGAAGGGATCGTATGAAAAAGACCCTGTACAGTTTGATGCTGGACGACAACGTGATGCGGCTGGCGGACCTGCAGGCGCACCGGCTGGGGCTGACGCGCTCGGCGTATGTGAATCAGGTGCTGGCGAACGCGGTGGGCTACGTGACCCCCGCCCAGCGGATCAACAGCATTTTCGAGGCGGCCGAGGCGCTGCTGGCGCCCGACCAGGAGCTGGTGCCGTTCTTCACGCCGAACACGGGGCTGATGAGCATGAAAAGCTCGCTGTCGTACAAATACCGCCCCACGGTGAAGTACGAGGTCGCACTCTCGGCGGAGGCAGGGGATACGCTCGGCACGCTGAACGTGATCTTCCGCACGCAGTCGGCGGAGCTGATTTCGCTGCTGACCGCGTTTTTCCGCCTGTGGAAGGGCATCGAGGACCGCTGCTTCCCGGGCAGGATCGGCTACGCGCTGTATGACGGCAGACTGGAGCGCAGCCTCCGCCTGCCCGAAACGGACGTGACCGCCGAGGAGATCGCCGAAGCCATCACCGACTACGTGTCGCTGTTTGACCACTGCCTGAAGGCGTACCTCGCCGGGCAAATGGATGAGGCGGACGTCGACGGCGCCTACCGCGCAGCCATTCAGGCCGCAAAAGTGAAAATCTGAACGCGCAAACGACCCTCGAAAGGAGGACTTTTGAATGAATACCCAGAATTACACGCAGAAAACGATAGAAGCCATCAACACCGCGATCTCGATGGCGAAGGAAAACCGCAACACGCAGCTTGAGCCCGCGCATCTGCTTTACGCCCTGCTGGATCAGGACGGCGGGCTGATCCCGAGCCTGTTCGGCAAAATGGGCGCGGACGTGAACGCCATGCTCGCCGAAACGGACGCGCTGATCGACCGGCTGCCCAGAGCCTCGGGGGACGTGAACCTGACCGCCTCGGCGGACTTCACCCGCGTCACGGACGCCGCCGAGAAGGAGGCGAAAAAGGCGGGGGATCAGTACGTCAGCGTGGAGCATCTGCTGCTCGGCTTTTTTGAGCTGTCCGGCAGGAACGAGGCGAAGAAGGTCCTGTCCGACCACGCGATCACGAAGCAGACGTTCCTGTCGGCGCTCGCCAAGGTCAAAAGCGCGCCCGTGACGGGCGATAACCCCGAGGAGACCTACGACGCGCTGTCGAAATACGGCACGGACCTTGTGAAACGCGCCCGCGAAAACGAGCTGGACCCCGTGATCGGGCGCGACGCGGAGATCCGCAACGTGATCCGCATCCTGTCCCGCAAGACCAAAAACAATCCCGTGCTGATCGGCGAGCCCGGCGTCGGCAAGACCGCCATCGCCGAGGGGCTTGCCCAGCGCATCGTGCGCGGGGACGTGCCGGAGGGACTGAAGGATAAGACCATCTTCTCGCTCGATATGGGCGCGCTGATCGCCGGGGCGAAATACCGCGGCGAGTTCGAGGAGCGTCTGAAGGCGGTGCTGGAGGAGATCAGAAAGAGCGAGGGCAAGACCCTGCTGTTCATCGACGAGCTGCACACCATCGTCGGCGCGGGCAAGACGGAGGGCAGCATGGACGCCGGCAACCTGTTAAAGCCCATGCTGGCGCGCGGCGAGCTGCACTGCATCGGCGCAACGACTTTGGACGAATACCGCAAATATATCGAAAAGGACGCCGCGCTGGAGCGCCGCTTCCAGCCCGTGCTGGTGGAGGAGCCCACGGTGGAGGACACGATCTCCATCTTAAGGGGCCTGAAGGAGCGCTACGAGGTCTTCCACGGCGTGCGCATCCACGACGCCGCGCTGGTCGCCGCCGCCACCCTGTCGAACCGCTATATCACGGACCGTTATTTGCCCGACAAGGCCATCGACCTTGTGGACGAGGCCTGCGCCATGATCCGCACCGAGATCGACTCCATGCCGTCCGATCTGGACGACGTGCGCCGCCGCATCCTGCAGCTCGAGATCGAGGAGACCGCCCTGAAAAAGGAGGAGGACAGCCTGTCGCAGGACCGTCAGGCGAAGCTCAGCGAGGAGCTGGCGAACCTGAAGGAGACCTATAACGCCGAAAAGGCGCGCTGGGAGCGCGAGAAAAACGCGGTGGACGAGGTCAAGAACCTGAAGGCGGAGATCGAAAGGACCAACGCCGAGATCGAAAACGCCAAGGTGCGTTATGAGTATGAGACCGCCGCGCGGCTGCAGTATTCCGTGCTGCCGGACCTGCAGAAGAAGCTGGCGGATATGGAAAAGGCAAGCGAGGAGGCGAAGGAGAATTCGCTGGTGCGCGATACCGTGACCGCCGAGGAGATCTCCGCGATCGTGGCGAAGTGGACCGGCATCCCGGTTTCGCGCCTGATGGAGAGCGAAAAGGAAAAGCTGCTGCATCTGGAAGACCTGCTGCACAAGCGGGTCGTGGGGCAGGACGAGGCCGTGCGCCTTGTCAGCGAGGCGATCCTGCGCTCCCGCGCCGGGATCTCGGACCCCAACCGTCCCATCGGGTCCTTCCTGTTCCTCGGGCCCACGGGCGTGGGCAAGACCGAGCTTGCGAAGACGCTTGCCGCCTCGCTGTTCGACAGCGAGAAGAACATGGTGCGGATCGACATGACCGAGTATATGGAGAAATTCTCCGTCTCGCGTCTGATCGGCGCCCCGCCCGGATACGTCGGTTATGACGAGGGCGGCCAGCTCACCGAGGCTGTGCGCAGAAAGCCCTATTCCGTTGTGCTGTTCGACGAGGTGGAAAAGGCGCACCCGGACGTGTTCAACATCCTGCTCCAGATCCTCGACGACGGCCGCGTGACCGACTCGCAGGGCCGTACCGTGGACTTCAAGAACACCGTCATCATCCTCACCTCGAACCTCGGCTCGCCCTATCTGCTGGACGGCATCGACGCCGACGGCAACATCACGGACGACGCGAAGGCGCGCGTGATGGCGGAGCTCAGGTCCACCTTCCGCCCCGAATTCCTGAACCGGCTGGACGAGACCGTGCTGTTCAAGCCCCTGACGAAGGAAAACCTGACCGGCATCATCGATATCCTGACCGAAAGCCTCAGAAAGCGCCTTGCGGAAAAGGAGCTGCACCTTGCGATCACCGACCGCGCCAAGGACCTTGTGATCGAGCGCGGTTACGACCCGCTCTACGGCGCAAGACCCCTCAAGCGGTACCTGCAATCGTCGGTCGAGACCCTGCTTGCCCGCGCCATCCTCGGCGGCGACCTCCACGCGGGGGATACCCTGACCGTGGACGCGCGCGACGGCGAGTTGACCGTCACCACGGCGTAAGCCGGGCTTTGTCGGCGGGTACACGGCGCGCGGGAATCCGATACAACGGGATGCTTCGGCGTCCCGTTTTTGTATCCGGGGACCAGGGGTCAAAGGCCGGTTCCTGTCCTCCGGTCCACCGGGGATATTCGTCGATTCGCCATATCCGGTCATATATACCGTATTCCTGCGCCCGCACCGCCGTGCTGAAATACGCCGACCGGATGGGGATGGTGAAGAGAGGGAGCGACGAAAGGTTGCGGAGAATGATTCGTATTGGTAAGATCCATACAAGATGTGTTGTGATAGGAATTGAGGGTTGATCTGCATCCGGTGGTTCCGGTGGTTCCCCCAAA
>CACZGD010000099.1 GCA_902780565.1 Oscillospiraceae bacterium | reverse complement strand
TCGATCGGGAAATGCCCGGCGATCATCACGGTGATCATCATGGCGCGCAGAACGTCCATTGGCGCGTTGCGCGTTTCGGACGCCGTTTCGCGCTTCGGGCGGGAACGCAGATGGGCGACGCCCTTCTTGATCAGCACGACGATCGCGACCAGCATCGCGATCAACACGAACCGGAGTGGCAGACGGAACAGGAGCCGGTCCGGCAGGCGCAACAAAGAAAGCGCCTTGGTCACATAGGCGTACGTCGTGTTCATCTCGAACAGATGGACGCAGAGGATCTCCAGCGAATACTTGCCCATCAGCCGGAAGGGCGTCGTCAGGATCCGCGTCACGCGGAAACGGTCCGCCAGAATGGAGAGCCGGATCACAAAATAGGACGCGGCAAGCGCGATCAGCGGCGTAATCAGATAGTCCTTCGCCGTGGCGGAGACCATCCAAAAGACCTTGCCGTAGCTCGTAAAGCAGCCGCCAATAAAAATGACGCCGGAGAGAATAAACCAGGAGATCCGTTTTTGCGAAAAGACCTCCTTTTCCCGCGCGTAATGCCCAATGAGCACGAAGGGCGTGGCAAACAGCCCGGCCTGCAGACTGAAGGGCAGCCAGACGTAACGGGCGGAAAGCGCACTCAGGAGCGCTGTGGGAAGGGCGATCCCGAACACGACCTTCGCAGATCGGCATTTCTGCAGCAGCAGCGCCGAAAAAACAAGGGCGAAAAACATGGCAGGCAGAAACCAGATCGCCCCGATGACCGGATACTGCGCGTCGCCGAGGTTCATCAGCGCGCCGCTTGCGTAAAACGAGGACCGGATATAGGAACCGACGATCCCCGTGAAGTCCGGGATCGTCAGCCGACGGTCAATCAGCACGGCGTTCACAACAGCCATGCACATCACGCAGAAGCAGGTCATGAAATACGGATGCATCAGCCGGGAAAACTTCTTTTTCAGGAAGTCCGCGTCGACCGGCGCCGCCTTCATCGTGTAGCCCGCCAGCAGGAAAAACACCGGCAGATGGAACATATATACGAATTTCAATTCCTGAACGGACGTATGCCCCAGGATGATGGACAGCATACAGACGCCCTTGGCGATATCGATCCAGCCGATCCGTTTTTTCATGCGAACGCCTCCCTTCCGGTCAACCGTATAACGGCGCCCGTCCGCAAACGGGCGCCGTGCAAAATGTGATAACGCTGTTTTACCTGCATAGCGTATCGAGCCAGCGCGTATACAGCCGACCCCATTCGTCCGCAGGGGGATATTCCTTTCCCAGCCCGATCCCGTGCGGGCCGTAGGGGAACAGGTGGAACGAAACGGGAACGCCGGCGGACACGAAGGCGTTCGCAAAGCGGATCGAGCAGCGAGGGTCAACGCTTTTGTCCTCCGCGGTATGCCACAGGAACAACGGCGGCGCGTCGGGACGGACCATGTTTTCGCCGCTGAAACGGAACGCGAGGGCGTCGTCGTCCTCATTGCCGTTCAGAAAGACCCGGCGGGTCTCGGCGTGGGTGATCTCGGGGTCCAGCGAACAGACGCCGTAGCAAAGTGCGGCATGATCCGGTCGGGCGGAAAACGCGTCGATCTCGTCCCCGACGTCGGGAGTGGGCTCGTCGAAGGCAAGCGCACCGGTCATGGCAAGATGTCCCCCGGCGGAAAACCCGATGACGCCGACCCGTTCGGGATCGATATTCCACGCCTCGGCATGCGCGCGGGTAAAGCGGACGGCGCGTTTCAAATCCGTGAGCTGCGTCGGAAAGCCGTAGGGCTTGACGCGGTAGTTGAGCAGCACGGCGGAATACCCCGCGGAATTCAAAAGCGCGCAGATGGGATAGCCCTCGACCCAGGAGGCAACGCAGACGTACGCCCCGCCGGGAATCACAATCACACAGGGATTCTTGTGCCCGGTCTCAAGCAGAGCGGTCTCGATATACGGCGCGTTTCCCTTTTCGGGATCGTAAAGAGGGACCTTGTCCGGTTCCCAAAGCGCATAACGTTCGTACATAGACGGTTCCTCCTCAGAGCAAAAAAAGACCCCATACAGAGGCTGTACGGGGTCATGGAATGCTCTTATTTCACCATGCTGGCGATTTCAGCGGCAAAGTTATCTTCCTTCTTCTCGATGCCTTCGCCCTTGGCAAAACGCACGTAGCCCTTGACACAGATCTCGGCGCCGAGCTTCTTGGCGACGGAAGCGACGTAGGCGCCGACGCTGCCCTCGAACACGTCGGAACGGACGAAAGCCTGATCGAGCAGGCAGACCTCCTTGATCTGCTTGGAGATACGGCCTTCGATCGCCTTCCCGAAGATGGGATCGGCGGTATACTCGTCTTTCCCGGCAAGCGCGACCTGCGCGAAAGCGTCGACGGCTTCCTTGGACAGGAAGTTGAAGAGGAACTTGTTGTTCTTCTGCTCTTCGTAGTTCTTCAGATCCTCTTCGCCCAGACGGCCCTCGGCGATCGCCTTGTTGATGACCTTGACGAGGATGGGCTTCGGAAGCGTATCGGGATTGTTGAGCGTGCTCTCAACGATGATATTCTTCATCTTGGCAAGCTCATCGGCGGAGATGCTGTCGTGGCTCAGGTATTCGGGGCTCATGGCCGCGACCTGCATGGCGACGTTTTTGCCCATTTCAACGAATTCGGGCTTGTCGGCGGCGTTGGTGTCGAAGGAGACGAGAACGCCCACGGAGCCGCCCGCATGGATGTAGGAAACGGCTGCGCCTTCCACCAGCTCGAAGCGGCGGAGCTTCAGGTTTTCACGGATCTTGAGGAAGAGCTCCTGGATCGCTTCCTGAACCGTGACCTCGCCGTCGGCGATGATCGTCGCGTTGAGCGCATCGAGATCGGCGGGCCGGGAAAGAACGACCGTCTTCGCGATCTGGTTGGCAAGCGCCTTGAAATCGGGGTTGTTGCCGACAAAGTCGGTCTCGCAGTTCAGCTCGACAAGCGCGGAAGCGGCGTCGCTGGTATAGACGCCGATGGTGCCCTCGGCGGCAACGCGGCTCGCCTTCTTCGCCTGGGAAGCAAGTCCCTTTTCACGAAGGAGCTCAACAGCCTTATCCATATCGCCGTCAGCTTCCTGGAGCGCCTTCTTGCAGTCCATCATACCGACGCCGGTCTTTTCTCTGAGTGCCTGAACATCTTTTGCGGTAAAAGCCATAATTATTATTCCTCCTGTTATTATTCAAGGAAAGCCCGCACGCGGTACGGGCTTATCAGTTACGGTTTTATTCGGCAGCCTCGGCGGTCTCGGCAGCCTCGGCGGGCGCGTTCTGCTCGCCCTGACGGCCTTCGAGCACGGCGTCTGCCATTGCGCCGGCGATGAGCTTGACAGCGCGGATCGCGTCGTCGTTGCCGGGGATCACGTAGTCGATCTCGTCGGGATCGCAGTTGGTGTCGACGATCGCCACGATCGGAATCCCGAGCTTCTTGGCCTCAAGGACGGCGATGCGCTCCTTGCGGGGGTCGACGATGAACATGGCGGCGGGCTGTCTCTTCATGTTGACGATACCGCCCATGAACTTTTCAAGCTTTTCTCTCTCGACGCGAAGCTTGGCGACTTCCTTCTTGGGAAGCAGATCGAACGTGCCGTCGGTCTCCATGCCCTTGAGCTGTTCGAGTCTCTTGATGCGGCGACGGATGGTGACGAAGTTCGTCAGCATGCCGCCCAGCCATCTCGCGTTGACGTAGGGCATGCCGCAGCGCTCGGCTTCTTCCTTGATGGAGTCCATCGCCTGCTTCTTGGTGCCGACGAAGAAAATCTCGCCGCCGTTCGCGGAAACCTCACGCACGAACATATAGGCCTCTTCGAGCTTCTTGACGGTCTTCTGGAGATCGATAATATAAATACCGTTTCTCTCCGTGAAGATATAGGGCGCCATTTTGGGGTTCCATCTTCTGGTCTGATGACCGAAGTGCACACCTGCTTCGAGCAGCTGCTTCATTGATACTACTGCCATTGAATTTTTCCTCCTTTATTTTTCCTCCGCGGACTTCCATTCGTGCCGGAACGGGATTTCCCGCAGGACCGGACGCGATCCGCCCGCGTGCGTAGTACCTTGCAAGTATATCACAAGGCAATCTTCAAATCAAGAAAAATCTGAAAGTTTTTATGAATTTTTTTTATGATTCCACGGGACCTGTTTCCCAGATCAGATAGACGGTCCCGAGGTCTCCGGCGCCGTAAAGCTTCTGCGCGTTTCTGCCGTCCTCCGGCGCGGAAAGCGACAGCGTGAACGAAAAGCTGCCGCTGCATTTTCCGTTCCCGGCATACAGAAACCCTTCCCGGATTTCCGCCTGTTCGCCGGCGCGCAGCGCTTCGCCGGAGACGATCAGGAAGGAACCGGGATAGTAATACCGGTCGCCCTTCAGCCACATATGCGCGGCGACGACGTCGCCCTTTTCCGTCACGGCGGCGTAGAGCGCGTTCGTCGCGTCCACCGGCACGAGATCCAAATCCTTTTCAATCGGGACCGCCGCGGCGGAGACCTGCATATAGAACGCCTGCTGCGGCGTGTCGTAGCTTTTCAGCGTAATGATGCGTTTGCCGGGGCTGACCATGTTGAAATTCAGCGCAAGCATCACGAGGATGAACGCGGCGCCGATCAGGATCAGGGCTTTTTTCTTTTTAAACATCCGTCTCTCCCCTGCCGCTTATTTCACAAGGGTATAGCTGTGATCGTATTCCGGAAGATAGCGGCCGTTTGCGAAATCACGCGCGCGGAAGGTCACGCTGTCGTCCGTCACGGACATCACGTAACCGGTACCGGCAGCCTCGTACCCGCCGTCCTTGGAGACGATGCCGATGGAGGGCAGATTCACGGAATGCAGCTTTCCGACGTCCTCGAAATTGTTCACGCCGAGGCCGGAATGCAGATGCCCCGTGATCAGGAACACGTTCTCATACTTGTTCATGACGTAGATCAGCCGGTCGCTGTCCCTGCCCACGCTTCCGGCGGAGGGGATCGGCGAGCCCCAGGCGTCCGGCAGGTTGTGCGTATTCCGCAGCGGCTGGTGCAGCAGCACGAACGCGGGCTTGCCGTCCGCCGTGGCCGCGGCGAGGGAGGCGTCCAGAAACGCCAGCTCCCCGTCGCTGACGGCGGCCTCCTCGAACACCGTCTCGGTGGAGCCGAGCACGATGAAGGTATAGCCGTTGACCTCGTAGCTGTAATAAAGCTTATCCGTGCGGATCGCGGGATTGACCGTCTCGCAGAATTCCGAGAAGGTCTTCACGGTCATGTTGAAGCTCCGCAGCCGGATATCGTGGTTGCCGGACGCGGGAATGATATGCCCCACGTTCGACAGCTTTGCAAGCTCGTCCGCCATCAGGCGGAATTCCTGCGGCTTGCCGTTTTCGGTGATATCGCCGTCAATGACCAGCGCATCCAGCCCCTCGGCGGCGGCGAGGTCCATGACGGAGGACTTGACGTGCTTTACGCGGGAGAACAGATAGTCCGACATGTGCGTATCGGACCAGAGCGCGGCGCTCAGCCGGACGCCGTCGCCGCGGCGGATCGGATCGTCCTGCGCGGGCGAGGAAAGCGGAGAAAGGAAAAGCACAAGAGATACCAGAACAGAGAGGATCTTATACAGTGCGGTTGCAAGGAAGGTGTTCATACGTGGTCTCCTTTAATTATATCCATAAGTTTTTTCATATTCCGGGACGAAGCGCCCGTGCAGGGAATCCCGCGCGCGAAAAACAACGCAGTCGTCATAGACCTCCAGCAGCATCGTGAGCCCCGGTTCGCCGTAACGACTGTCCTTGTTGACGAGTCCCGTGGAGGGCAGACAGACGCAGTGAACGCTGCCGACCTCCTCGTAGGTATTGACGTTGAAGCCGCGATGCAGATGCCCCGTGACGTAGAACACGTTTTTGTGGCGCTGCAGGAGCTTGCGCAGCCGTTCGCTCTGCTCGCCGACGGAACCGGCGTTCGGCACCGGCGTATCCCACGCGTGAGGCAGATTATGCGTATCCTGCAGCGGCTGATGCAGCAGGACGAACGACGGCTTGCCTGCGGCGTCCGCGGCGGAAAGCCGATGCTCCAGCCACGTGAACTGCTCTTCGCTGAGAAAGGATTCCTCGAACTTCGTGCGGTCGGAGCCGAGGATCAGAAGGCTTGCGGCGCGCGTTTCGTACCCGTACCAGAGCTTATGCGGGGAAAGCCCCGGCTCCAGCGCGGCGCACAGCCGGTCGAAGCCCGCAACGGTGGCGGAGAACCGCCGGAAGCGGATATCGTGATTGCCGTAGGCGGGCAGGATATGCTCCACGTTCGGGAGTCTGTTCAGGATCTTCGCAAGCAGCTCGCGCTCGGTCCGCTTGCCGTTATCCGTCAGGTCCCCGCCGAAAGCCAGCACGTCGATGGGATCGGCGGCGTTTTCGATATCCTGCCGGCAAATCCGCAGCGCGCGGCACCGACCGGGGAAGGTATCGGAAAGGTGCATATCGCTCCAGAACAGAGCGCTGAAGCGGCACGTCCGCCGATCCGTCAGACGGATCGGGTCCTCAGCGGAGAGCCGCTCACGGGGAGCGGCCGCAGCGTATAGTTTCTCGATATTTGCCATAGAATACTCCGTTAAAAGATGCGCAGCACGTCCGAATATCCCTTATTGCCGAGGAATTTCAGCATGAGCTCGGAGAAGAAGCGCAGGATCTTCGTCAGGACCTTCAAAAAGCCGTCCTTCGCGCGGGTCTTCAGATCGGGCGTTTTGCCCTCGATCTCCTGCGTCACGTCGCGCAGATTCGCGTAGACCGCCTCGTGCTCCTCGGTGGGCATGAACGTGGAATCGATCGCGGCCTTCGCGTCGTCCATCGCGGCGGCGAAGCGCAGCCGCAGATCGTCCGAAAGCTGAGAGGCGTCGTAATCCGCCCACGCGTTATACAGATTGATCAGCTTGCGGGAGGAGCGCGCGTAGTTGAACTGCGGGAAGCCCGGATCGGAATAGATCCCCTTGAAGGAATCGTCCCACAGGATGCGGGAAGCCAGCCGGATGATCACGTCGTTGGACGCCGTGGTCGTGTGCTGCTGCCCGTAGAAATAGAAGGTGCTCTCCGGGAAGATCCCGGCGGAGGCGTCCACCTTGCGATGTGGGTCAATGTGGTTATGCGTCGGGTCCGCGCAATAGGTGTTTTTCTGCGCGTAGTCCTCCGGCAGGGTCGCCTGCGGCGGCACGGAATAGGCGCCGAGGGATTCGGAATCCGTGTGGATCACGCCGTCCGCGTTCAGCTTATCCCAAGAGTCGCAGATTGCGTAAAGCCCGAAGTTATAGTCCACGATATCGAAGAACTCCACGCCGTTTTCCGCAGCCTCGAGCATATACGCCCGGTGGTTGAGCCGCGCGTTCTGATACCAGTCCGCCTCGGCGCGGATGATCGCGTTGTCGTCGTCCATCAGATATTTTTCACGCGCCGCCGGATACTGCGCGGCGGTCAGCAGCGCCCACAGCGCGCTGGAGTATTCCAGATAATCCTCGATCAGGGTGTAAACGGTCTGGTCGAGAATATTGCAGAGGTCCGCGCCCGGGAAGTACCGCAGCAGGAGGTTGATGAGATACGCCAGCCACTGCTGGTCGGAATCCATGATCGAGGGCAGCATGGCGCCGTAAAGCGCGGCGGGATCGTCCGTGAGGCCGTTGATATAGAGGTCGCTGAAAACGGCGGCGCCGTCGGAGCCCGGAACAACCAGGCAGACGCGATGGATATCGTCCGCGATGTTGAGACCGCGATCCCTATAAAGCTGCATCAGGGCGTTGAAGATCGTCCCCCCCTGCGAGATCGGCGCAAGGTTGACCTTCGGCATACCGGTCTCCCGCTTCGCGATCTGGATCAGGTCGTAAAGCCCTTCGGCAAGCTCCTTGATGCTGCCGAGGGAGGCGAAGGAATAGAAATACAGGTTCTCGAGCCCGGCCTTCTCCACGTAAGCGTGCAGCGGGATGGCGTTCAGCGCGAACGCGCGGTCCTCCTCGGACAGGTTCGCAAGAGAGGTGTTATAGGGCACGGCCTTGATGTTGTTGATCGGGTGCCCGGTCTCGTCGTTCTTGATCTTGCCGGCGACCACGCGCCCGACCACGTCCGCAACGGCCTTTGCGGCGCGTTCTTCCTTATCCTTCTGCAGGATCAGCATCCCGGCGATGGGGGCAAGCGCCTCCTCCAGCGCCTGTTTGACGATGGCGTCGGTGTCGTCCAGATAGAACGGGCGCTCATAGGGCGTGCCGTCCGCCTTCAGCATCTCGTTGCCGTTCTCGTCGTAAAGACGCACGTCCGACTGGAAGATGCCGGGGATCACGATGGAGGGGTAAAAGCGTTCGGTCTGCGCCTCAAATGCCAGCGCGGCGACGGACAGGACCCCGCAGAACGTGAGCACAAGCGAAAGCAGAACGGAAATCAGCTTTTTCGCAGAGCGTTTCATAAACAATCTCCCTTTCCGAATTTTTGCCAACAGTTGGTTTAAGTATAGCAATTATTTTTTAACAAATCAATAGCGTTTGGCGCTTTTTCACAGTTTTTTCATAAATGCGCAGCGGAAGCGTGGCGGAATTCCCAAAAAGTTTACAGGATTTTTCCCTGTACCCCTTGCAGGGCGCGCAAGGAAGTGATAAGATAAAAGCAGTAATCCGAAACGGAGGGCTGCGAAATGAAGCACATCAAAAAGATCCTCGCCGTTCTGCTGATGCTCTCGCTCCTGACGGTCAGTTTTCTGGCCCCGGTGGGCGCGGCGTCGACGCTGACGGCGGATACGTCATTTTCCGCAAAGGAAAAGACCGAACACACGTTTTACCGGCTGGTCGACCGGCTGATCACCATACTCGGCAAGGTGATCAACTTCTTCATGCCCGGCAAAAACTGGACCGGCGAAATCTCGAAGACCGCAAACACGCCGGATCGCTTTATGGGCGAAGCGACCTTTGACCGCAGCGTGCCCGAGAACGCGAAGTGGAGCATGGGCTTTGCCGACGCTTCCCTGCTGACCGGACTCAACGTAATGGACGGCTCCTGTTATCTCGCGGGGTCGCTGGAGGCGATGCACGGCAGAGTGCCCACGAAGCTGATCGACGACCAGCGCGTGAGCGTCTACGCTCTGTCCGACGGGGTGAGCGGGACCGTGGTCCACGTCGTGCTGGACGGCTACGGCTTCGCGCGCGGCGACGTGCTGGCGCTGCGCGAGCGCGTGGCGGACTTCGCCCTCGCGCACAACGTGATCGCGATCAACGTTTCGGTCCTGCATCAGCACTCCTGCGTGGACATTCTGGGGCTAAGCGCGCCCCTGCTGCCCGCCTTTATCAAAAACCCCTTCGGGACGCTGATGAGCAAGGACACGAACGATCTGAGCGGCAAAAACGCCGCGTTCATGGAAAACTTGTTCAGCGTGAGCGCCGACGCGATCGTGCGCGCCGTGGAGAATATGCGGGAGGGCTCTCTTTCCTACGGCAGCGCGGACGTCAGCGAGCTGATCCACGACAAGCGCGAGCCCATCACCTTTGACGGCGATATCCACCGTCTGCGCTTCACGCCGGACGACGGCGGCAATGAGATCTGGGTGTGCGAGGCGGGCATCCACTGCGTGGGCTTCGGCGCCTCCGCGGACGTGCTGAGCGGCGACTATCCCTATTATCTCAAGCAGTACGTAAAGGAAAAGACCGGCGCGGACCTCGTGTTCATCGAGGGCGCGGAGCTGGCGATCACGACGGACTACAGCCCCCTGACTTATGAAGACACCGACGACGCCGCGGGCGTGCGCGCCATGGGGCACGCGCTCGGCGACCGGCTGATGTCGATCACGGACGAACAGGCGCTCGATCCCGTGCTGAATATCAAGCTGGTGGAAGTGAACGTGA
>CACZGD010000098.1 GCA_902780565.1 Oscillospiraceae bacterium | reverse complement strand
GATCCAGTCCTCGGCAGGCAGCCCCTTGACGATGCCGTAGAGCACGCCGCCGGTGAAGCCGTCGCCGCCGCCGATGCGGTCCATGATCTCGATCTCACGGGGTTCCTCCACGTACCACTGCCCCTCCGCGAGCATGATGGCGCCCCAGAGGTTCCGGTTGGCGGAGACCACCTCGCGCAGCGTGGTGGCGAAGACCTTGGCGTTGGGGTAGGCTTCGCGCACGCGCCCGATCATGCCCTTGAAGCTTTCGATCTTGGCGGAAAGATCTTTGCCGCCCGCTTCGGGACCGGTGAAGCCGAGGCAGAGCTGGAAGTCCTCCTCGTTGCCGACGAGGATATCCGCGACCGACGCGATCTCTTTGAACGCGGCGGAAAGCTCCGCTTCCCTGCCCTTCCAGAAGGAAGCGCGGTAGTTGAGGTCAAAGCTGACGAGGGTGCCGTATTTTTTGGCTTCCCTGGCAAGGGTCAGGCAGCAGCGGGTCGTCTCCTCGCTCATGGCGGCGATGAGGCCCGAAAGGTGCAGCACGCCCACGCCCTCCTGCCCAAAGATGCGTTCGATATCGTAATCGGCGGGGTCCAGCGTTCTGCCGATCTCCCCGGCGCGGTCGTTCCAGACTCTTGCGGCGCGCATGCCGAAGCCGGAATCGGCGATATTGAACTGGTGCCGCCAGCCCCACGGACCGCCCTGCGGGATATCGGGTCCCTCAAACGCGATATTGCGCGCGCGGAGCTGCGCCTTGATGAACGCGGCGATGGGGCTGCCCTCCACAAAGCGGGTCAGCACAAGGCAGGGATAGCCGAGGGAGGACGCGATGTTCAGCACGTTCGACTCGGCGGAGGTGGACTGCAGATAAAAGCGGTCCGACGACTGCACCGCCATGCGGTTTTCGGGGGTGATGCGCACGCCCATGGAGGTGGGCGACGCGATCGCGTATTTAAAAGCTCTGACTTGCATAGCGTTCTCCTTTACACGCCGGAGTAGGCGGAGAAGCCGCCGTCCACCGGGATCACGACGCCCGTGATGAAGGACGCCGCCTCGTTATTCAGCAAAAACAGGACCGCGCCCGCCAGCTCCTTTTCGGTATCGCCGAAGCGCCCCATGGGGGTGGAGGCGAGGATCTTTTCGGTGCGGGGGGTGGGGGTGCCGTCCGGATGGAAGAGCAGGGACGCGTTCTGCTTGCCCACGAAGAAGCCGGGGGCGATGGCGTTGACGCGGATGCCGACCTTGGAGAAATGCACCGCCAGCCACTGCGTGAAGTTGGAGATCGCGGCCTTCGCGCCCGAATACGCCGGGATCTTGGTCAGGGGCGTGTAGGCGTTCATGGAGCTGATATTCAGGATGGAGCAGCCCTCGCGCCCGATCATCTGCCGCGCAAACGCCTGCGTGGGAATCAGCGCGCCGATGAAGTTCAGGTTGAACACGAATTCCACGCCGGACTTTTCAAGATCGAAAAAGGTCTTCACGTCCGCGTCGAGGTCGCCGGGCTCGAAGTATTCCTTATCCGTATTGGCTCTGGCGTTGTTGCCGCCCGCGCCGTTGAGGAGGATATCGCAGGGACCGAGGTCCCGTTTCGTCTGCTCGGCGACCTGCAGGCAGCAGGCCTGATCCAGCACGTCGCAGCGGTAGGCCTTTGCGACGCCGCCCTCCTCCACGATGGACTCGGCGACTTCGTTCGCCGCGTCGTAATTCAGGTCCAGCAGGGCGACCTTCGCGCCAGCGCGCGCCAGCACGCGGGAGAAATTGGAGCACAGGACGCCGCCGGCGCCCGTGACGACCGCGACCTTGCCGGTCAGGTCCGTATTGAGTACGTTCTGTTTCATGGGAATCTCCTCTTTTACATCGTATAGTTATCGAAATAGCCCTGGATCCAGACGATGGGCGTGCCCTTGTCGCCGCTGCCGGAGGTCAGGTCGCACAGCGAGCCGATCAGGTCCGTGAGGCGTCTGGGCGTGGTGCCCTGCGACGCCATGCTGCCCACAAGGTTATCGCCCTTTTCGCGGATGCGTTCGCTGACGGCGGACTTCAGCGCGTCGCCGGAGAGGTCCTTGAAGTCGTTGTCCGCCAAATATTTCAGCTTGATCTCGTTCGGCTGGCCCAAAAGCCCCGCGGTGAAGGCGGGGGAAACGACCGGGTCCGCCAGCTCCCAGATCTTGCCCACGGGGTCCTTGAATGCGCCGTCGCCGTACACCATGACCTCCACGTGTTTGCCGGTCTTTTCCAGCAGCGCCGCGGCAATGGCGTCTACGGTCTTCTGGCAGTCGCGCGGGAAGAGCTTGACGCGCTCCTCGGTGGCCTTGTTGGAGCCGAGCAGACCGTAGTTCGCGTTGAAGCCGGAGCCCTCCACCGGCGAAGTCATGATATCGTCCAGCCCGTAAACGGTCTCGGCGCCGGCTGCCAGCAGGCGCTTTTTGCTGCGGAAGCGCGTGTGGATATCACAGGTCAGCACGTGCTTCGTCACGTCCAGAATGCGGCGCACGTCGTTTGCCAGCAGGATCTCGGCTTCGCAGCCCTGCGACTCGATCAGCTCCCGGTAATAGGCGATATAGTCCACGCCCGTAAAGGGATGCCTGGGGCTGCCGAAGATCGCGCGGAACTGCGCTTCGGTCAGCACGTCCTTCCACGGGTCCACGCCCGCGTCGTCCGCAAGGTCGGGATCGAACAGGGGGTTGCCCACCTCGTCCGACGGATAGGAAAGCATCAGATGGATCTTCTTCGCGCCGCGCGCGATCGCCCGCAGGCACACCGCAAAGCGGTTGCGGGAAAGGATGGGGAACACCACGCCGAACTCCCCGCCCGGGAATTTTGCGCGAATATCGGAAGCGATCTGGTCCACGGTAACGTAATTGCCCTGTGCGCGCGCCACGACCGCCTCGGTGACGGCAACCACGTCCCGGTCGCGGAGGGCGAGCCCCTCGCTGTCCGCCGCAGCCAGCACGCTGTCCACAACGATTTTCGCAATGTCGTCCCCCTCGCGGATAATGGGTGCGCGTACGCCCCGGGCGACGGTGCCGATGCATCTCTCTGCCATAGTCAAGTCCTCCTTCAGATTTCGGATCGCGGGCTCCCCCGCTGGATCGGTTTTCCGCCGTTTATTATACCGCATGCGGCCTCGGGTGTCAATCGTTCGGACGAAAAAAAGGAGAGATGAGGGCAGAGGGCCGGGGGCCGGGGGCCGAGGGATGGTGCCGGGACCGGAATGCAGGATGCAAAATACAGAATACAAAATTTCGGGACCTGCGGGGTGAGGTCAGCACATAGGTAAGTCGATAGTGTCAGCACATAGGTAAGCCGGGCGTTGCCCGGCGGGAACGTGGGGGAGCAGCATCGGTTCCGGTACTGATCCCTGATCCCTGATGCCTGGCCCCTGATCCCTGGCCCTTTATTTCGACAAAAAACGGGACGCAGCAGCATCCCGTTGTTCGCATGCTTTTCAATCGCGGTGCAGCCGCAACCGAAATCCTGTATTTTGTATTTTGCATCCTGCATGCGGGTCCCGCGCGTCGCTTATCCCGCCGTCGCACGCCGGACCTTCGGTCGGACGAGGCCCGTGTAGTTGAGCAGAAACAGCTCCAGCTCATACGCCGCGATGGGGATGATCTCCATATAGCCGTTGCGGTCAAAGATCAGAAGCTGCACCAGCACGCTGACCAGGAGCAGCACCGACACGACGACGAAGGGGATGAGCCGCCTGACGGAGCGCATCTGTTTGAAATAGAACAGCAGGAACGCTGCGGCGAGCCCTGCGGCATAGAGGATCGCGCCCAGCCAATGCAGCACGCGCTTGGGGTTCCAGTTTTCGATGCTGTGGTTCAGCGTGGCGGCGGTGAGCGCCATGCCGAGCATAGACAAAAACAGACAGATCCGGGGCAGGCGGCGCGTTTCCCCGAAGCGGTCGTAAACCAGCAGCAGGTTCGTCGTGAACGCGCCGCCGGTCAGCAGCGTCCAGATCCAGAACGCGGGGATGTGATTCTCGCACAGCAGGCTCAGCGTGCCGTGGACCTCGGCGGGGTTGTTGCCCCAGCAAAAGGGCAGCACCAGCCCGTAAACGAACGCCGCGGGCAGCAGCAACAGCGCAAAAGCGCGATAGGTCTTCGATTCGGTCAGTCGCAAGAGGATCTCCTCCGTCATAATATTTGCGGGAAATTCATATTTCGTTCACAATCGACCTCCATTATACCGAACCGTCCCGCATTTTGCAAGCTGTTTTCGCAATTCGTACAAAATTGACAAAAGGTGGGGAATTTCGGACAGGCGTGGAAAAACCTTCAGAACAGAGCGCAGCCGAAACAAAAAAATCCTTGCATTTCCCCGTTCCCCGTCGTAAAATGGAATCTGAAAACCATTCCGAAAGGAGCGTATCTGATATGCCTTGCACTACCCTTCTCGTCGGTCGGCTGGCGTCTAACGACGGCTCGACCATGATCTCCCGCACGGACGACGGACATTTCGGCGTGAAAAAGCTGGTCCTCGTGCCGCCGGAAAAGCAGCCGCGCCACTATAAAAGCGTGATCTCCCACGTGGAGCTCGACCTGCCGGACGATCCCCTGCCCTATACCGCCTGCCCAAGCGTAAACCCGCAGCACGGGATCTGGGCCGCCAGCGGCGTGAACGCCGCGAACGTGGGCGTGACCGCGACCGAAACCATCACCTCCAACCCCCGCGTGCTGGCGGCGGACCCGCTGGTGCGCCTGAAAAAAGCCGAAAAGCGCGGCGAAAAGGAAATTCCCGGCGGGATCGGCGAGGAGGATATCGTCACCCTTGTGCTGCCCTATATCCGCACGGCGCGGGAGGGTGTGGAGCGCCTTGCCCGGCTGCTCGAGACCTACGGCACCTATGAGATGAACGGCATCGCCTTCAACGACGAAAAGGAGGTCTGGTGGCTGGAGACCGTGGGCGGGCACCATTGGCTGGCAAAGCGCGTACCGGACGACGCGGCGGTGGTGATGCCCAATCAGTTCGGCATGGACGCCTTCGACTTTGACGACGCCCTCGGCGCGAAGAAGGACCACCTCTGCTCGGCGGATATGCTTGACTTTATCCGCGACAACCATCTGGACCTGAATCAGAACGGGCGGCGCAACCCGCGCGATATCTTCGGCTCCCACACGGATATGGACCACGTCTATAACACCCCGCGCGCGTGGTTCATGGGGCGGTACCTCTGCCCGAACGCCTTCCGCTGGGAGGGTCCCGACGCGGACTTTACCCCCGAAAGCGACGACATCCCCTGGGCGTTCGTGCCGGAAAGAAAGCTCGCCGTGGAGGACGTGAAGTATCTCGTTTCCGGGCACTATCAGGGCACGCCCTTTAACCCCTATACCTCGCAGGACACCGGCGTGCGCGGCAAATACCGCTCCATCGGCATCAACCGCACCGGCGTGACCACCGTGTGCCAGATCCGTCCCGACAAGCCCGACGAGATCAAGGCGATCGAATGGGTCTGCTTCGGCTCCACCGCCTTCAGCGCCCTGCTGCCCGTCTATCCGCGCGCAAAAAAGATGCCGAAGTACCTTTCCGACGTCTCCCTTGACGTTTCCACCGGGAATTTTTATTGGGGCAGCCGCCTGATCGACGCGCTGGCGGACCATAACTACGCCACCTGCATCCAGCTCATCGAGCGCTACCACAACGCGGTGTTCACCGAGGGACGGCGCATCGTGCGCGAGTTCGACGAAAAAATGACCGCCTCCGGCGACTTCACCCTGACCGAGAAGGCCAACGAGGCGCTCGCCGCCATGGCGAAACAGCAGACGACCGAGACGCTGGGCAAGGTGCTGTATGACGCTTCCGTCCATATGAAGAACGGGTATAACCGGGCGGACAACTGAGCCGGGCAAAAAACTAAGCCGACCGTGAGGTCGGCTTTTACATTTCGGTATTCGGATCGAGGGGGACGGCGGCGGCCGTTTCGGCGTCCTTTGCGATCTGCGCCTTCAGCGCGTCGAAGGACTCGAACTTCATTTCCGGGCGGAGGAAGCGGAGCAGCCCCACGGTGACGCTTTGCCCGTAGAGGTCGCCGGAGAAGCCGAGGATATAGGTCTCGCTGCGCTCGCTGCCGCCGTCGAAGGTGGGGCGGGAGCCGACGTTTGTGACCCCGCGATACAGCCTGTCGCCGATGCGCACGGTGGAGACGTAGACCCCGCGCTTGGGACGGACGAACCCCGCCGGCAGATACTGATTGATGGTGGGCGCGCCGAGCAGCCGCCCGCGGTGGTCGCCCGAAAAGACGGGAGCCGTAAAAAGCAGGGGCCGCCCCAGCAGGGCGTTTGCCGCTTCCACGTCGCCGTTTTGCACCAGCGCCCGGATGCGCGTGGAGCTGACGGGCTGCCCGCCCAGATCCAGCTCCGGCAGGACCGTGACGGCGATCCCGTATTGTGCGCACAGGGCCTTCAGCAGCGTTTCGTCCCCCGCGCCGGATTTGCCGAAGCGGTAGTTATAGCCGCAGGAGACGGCGCCTGCCCGCAGCCTGTCCGCCAAAATCTCCCGCACGAAGGCCTCCGGCGGCAGCTCGCGGATCTCCGCGAAACGGATCTTATGCAGGGCGAAGCCCCGGTTTGTGAGCAGCCGGTCCCGGTCCGCGTCCGCAAGCAGTCGCGGGACCGCGCGCCCCGTCAGGACCTCGGCAGGGGGCGCGTCAAACAGCAGGACGGCCGGTGTAAGTCCCCGGTCCCGCCCTGCCAGCGCGGCGTCCAGCACCGCGCGGTGCGCGAGATGCAGCCCGTCGAAATACCCGAGGGCGACGGAAACGCGCCGATTTGTATCGTTCATTTGCAGTCAATCCTTATGATATACGCGTTTGACGAGCAGGAGCCCCGCGTCTCTCGCGGCGTCCCCCAGCCCGAGGAAAGCGCCCGCGGGAGCATAGACCCGCGTGAGCCCCGCGCCGGAAAAGCCCGGCAGCCGGTCCAGGGAGAGCTCCCCGCCGTTCAAAAAGCGTTTTGCCTGTTTTTCGCTGACCGTAACGGCGCCGAAGCACCCGAAGGGCGCGTCCACCGGCAGCAGCGCCGAAGCCGGGTTTTCTTCGATCTCGGCAAGCGTTTTCGCCTGCGCCAGCGTGAAGCCGTTGGCTGCCGTGCGCCGGAGCGCGGTCATGACCGCGCCGGGACCGAGCTTTCGTCCGATATCGTCGATCAGCGTGCGGATATAGGTCCCCTTGGAGCAGACGACCCGGAGCTCGAATTCCCCGGGCACAGGCTCCCCGGTGAACGTGAGCGTTTTGATCTCGACTTCCCGCGCCTGCCGCGCGACCTCTTTCCCCTGCCGCGCGAGGTCATAGAGCCGCTGCCCCTCCACCTTCAGGGCGGAATACATGGGCGGGACCTGCGCGACAGTCCCGGTGAAGTCCGGCAGCACGGCGCAAAGCTCCGCCGCCGTGACGCGGCACGGCGTTTCGGTCAGCACCCGCCCCGTGATATCGAGCGTGTCGGTCGTCATGCCGAAGCGCAGGCGCGCGGTATAGGTCTTTTCGCCGGAGGGCAGGTAGTCGATGAACCGGGTGGCCTTGCCGAGCGCCACGGGCAGCACGCCCGTGGCCATGGGGTCCAGCGTGCCGGTGTGCCCGATCTTTTTTTCGCCGCACACGCGCCGAAGGGACGCGGCGGCCTTGAAGGAGGTGACGCCCGCCGCCTTATCGAGTACCGTGAAGCCGTCCATGCGCCCTCCTTACAGCAGCCCGCAGGCGGAAAGCGCCTCCCGCACGGCGGCAAGCAGCTTTTCCTGCGCAGCCTGCAGGTCCGTGCCCAGCTCGCAGCCCGCGGCGTAGGGGTGCCCCCCGCCGCCGAAGACCTTGCAGATCTCCGACGCGATCACCGGCGCTTTCGTGCGCACGCTGGCGTGGTAGACGCCGTTTTTCTTTTCCTTCAGGGTCAGACCGGCGTACACGCCCTCGATCGTGCGCGGAATGGCGTTCACGCCCTGCGTATCCGCCTCGTCGATGCCGCAGTCGCGGTACATTTGCTGCGTCACGACCATCAGCGCCGCCTTGCCGTCAAAGCACAGGCGCAGGCCGTTCAGCGCAGCCCGCTCGAACGCGAGATAGGCGGGGGATTTGGTATCGAACAGCAGGGTGTTCATGCCCGCGGCGTCGATGCCCGTTTCCAGCAGCGCCGCCGTGACGCGCAGGGTCTTCGGCGTGACGTTGGAGTATTTGAAGCAGCCGGTATCCGTCGCGACGCCGGTGTAGAGCCGCGCCGCGATCTCCCTGTCGATCTCGAGTCCGCCGCAGGTGAAGATATCGTACAGCGCCTCCGCCGCCGCAGCTGCGGAGGGATCCACGTAGGTCTCCTTCGCGAAGGGGACGTTCGTGCCGTGGTGGTCGATATTCAGGTCCACCCGGTCGCCGAAGCGCAGGCGGTCCGCCTCCTGCAGCAGCTTTTTATCCCCGACGTCCACGGTGACGACGTGCTCCGGCTCCCCCTCCCCATAGGCCTCGGGAACGACGGCGTACGCCATCAGCGACGGGACCCGGTCCGTGTGCAGAAACACGGTCTTGCCCATTTTTTTCAGGGCGAGATACAGCGCGAAGGCGCTGCCGATCGCATCCCCGTCCGGGGTCGAATGCGTCAGGATCAGGATATTGTCCATGCCGGACAGCGCCTGCCACGCGCGCTCAGCCGAGATGCTCATGTTCACCGATCCTCTTGTTCTCCTCGTCCAGCAGGCGGAAGAGGTTGATGGACTGCTCCACGCTGTCGTCCGGGATGAATTTGAGCTCCGGGACCTTGCGGATGGTCAGCTTTTTGCCGAGCTCCGTGCGCAGATGTCCCTTCGCGCTCTTTTCGAGCACCTTGACCGCCTCGGCGGCGGCCGTGATGCCGTTCAGGGAGCTGATATAGACCTTACAGAAGGACAGATCGTGCGCCACCTCGGTGCGCACCACCGTGAGCATGGCCTCGCTCACGCGCGGGTCCTTCAGGTCCCGGATCAGCACCGTCAGCTCGCGCCGGATATCCTCCGCGTTTCGGTTTTGTTTATAGGACATTCAGTCTTTCACTTCCTCCGTCAGGAACGCCTCAAGGATATCGCCTTCCTTGATGTCGTTATACTTATCGAGGCCGATGCCGCACTCGTAGCCCTCCATGACCTCCTTCGCGTCGTCCTTTTCGCGCTTGAGGGAGGCGATCACGTCCTCGGCGATGACGATGCCGTCGCGGACCACGCGGACCTTGGCGTTGCGCGTGACCTTGCCCTTGAGGATGTAGGAACCGGCGATGGTGCCTGCGGAGGACAGACGGAACACGCGGCGGATCTGCGCCTTGCCGAGCTCCACGTCGCGGTATTTCGGCGCGAGCATGCCCTTGATGGCCGCCTGCACGTCCTCGATGCAGTCGTAAATGACCGAGTACATCCGCATTTCCACGTGGTCGCGCTCGGCGTGCGCCTGCGCGGTCGCGTCCGGACGGACGTGGAAGCCGATGATGATCGCGTTGGAGGCGTTCGCCAGCATGACGTCCGATTCCACGATCGCGCCCACGCCCCCGTGGATCACGCGCACGCGGACCTCGTCGTTCGACAGCTTTTCGAGGTTCTGCTTGAGCGCCTCCACGCTGCCCTGCACGTCCGCCTTGACGATGATGTTCAGGTCCTTGAGCTCGCCCGCCTCGATGGTGGAGAACAGGGTGTCGAGCGTGACCTTCTTGAAGGCGTTGAACTGTTCGTCCTTGAGCTTCTGCTTGCGCTGCTCCACGAGCGCGCGCGCCAGCTTTTCGTCCGACACCGCGTCGAACGCGTCGCCCGCCATCGGGACCTCCGCAAGGCCCATGACCTCCACGGGCACGCTGGGACCGGCGGACTTGACCTTTTTGCCCTTATAGTCCGTCATGACGCGGATGCGCCCGACCGCCGTGCCCGCCACGACGATATCGCCGTTGTTGAGCGTGCCGTTCTGGACCAGCAGGGTCGCGACCGGGCCCTTGCCCTTGTCGAGCCGCGCCTCGATGACCACGCCCAGCAGGATGCTTTCGAGGAGCTTATCGATATTCATGCCGGTCTTCGCGGAGACGGGCACGCAGATGGTCTCGCCGCCCCACTCCTCCGGCACCAGCTCGTAGTCGGTGAGCTGCTGCATGATGCGGTCCGGGTTCGCGCCCGGCTTATCCATTTTGTTGATCGCGACGATGATGGAGACCTCCGCCGCCTTCGCGTGGTTGATCGCCTCGATCGTCTGCGGCATGATGCCGTCGTCCGCCGCGACCACCAGCACAGCGATATCCGTCGCCTTGGCGCCGCGGGCGCGCATTTCGGTGAACGCCGCGTGACCGGGGGTATCGAGGAAGGTGATGTCGCCGCCCGGGAGCGCCACGCGATAGGCGCCGATGTGCTGCGTGATGCCGCCGGATTCGGTGGAGGTGACGCTGGTGTGCCGGATGGCGTCCAGAATGGACGTTTTGCCGTGGTCCACGTGGCCCATGACCACGACGACGGGGCTTCTGTCCTCCAGATCCGCCTCGGTATCCTCGGTGGTGTCGATGATGCGGTCCTCGATCGTAACCACGACCTCCTTCTCGACCTTCACGCCCAGCTCCTCCGCCACAAGCGCGGCGGTATCGAAATCGATGGTCTCGTTGATGCCCGCCATGACGCCGTAGGAGAACAGCTTTTTGATCACCTCGGCGGCGGTCATCTTCATCATGGACGCAAGCTCGCCCACGGTGATCTCGTCCCCGACCTTGATGACCAGCTTGCGGGAGGCGCGCTCCGCCGCGATGCGCTTGAGGCGCTCGGCCTCCGTTTCGCGCTTCTTGACCTTCGCGCCCTTCTTGTTATACTGCTGGCTCTTCTGCTTGATCTTCTGCTTGTTCTGGTTGCCGTCGCGGTCGCGCACCGAATACGAGGACATGTTCTCGTAACGCTCGTTATACTTGTCGAGCTCGACCTCCTCGGTGCGGGTGTTCACGGTCTTGCGCTCGCCCTTGGTACGCGCCTGGATGGACGTATCGTTCTTGTTGTCCTTTTCCTTCTTCTTGAAGGGGGCGGGCTGGCTCTTTCCGGCGGCAGCGCCCTGCTGGGGCTTTCCGGCAGGCTTTTGCTCCGGCTTCTTGCCGTCGCGGTTCCGGTTGTCGCGCCTGTCGTCGCCCTTTTTCCGGTCGTCCTTTTTGGCGTCCGCCTTGGCGGGCGCGGGCTTTTCATCCTTCCCGGCTGCCGCCTTCGGCGCTGCCTCCGCCGCGGGGGCCGCCGCCTCCGCAGCAGGCGCTTCGGGCGCGGTTTCCGGCTTCGGCTCGGGCTTCACGCGCGCAAAGTACGCGTCGAAGGTCTGCACCCCGTATTCCTTCGTAAGGGAATCGAACGCAAAATCCAGCTCATCGGTCGTCAGCGCGGTCTGGCTTTTGCGCGCGCCCTCGGAAAAGGTCGCGAGCAGATCGATCAGCTTGTTGCTTTTCAGGTTCAGATCTTTCGCAAATTCATGGATCTTATATTTCAGGATTGCCAAAGAAGTTTCCTCCTATTCTGTCGTAGTATCGGTGTTCGTCATAGCTTGATATATCTGAAACAGCGCGTCGCCGAAATGCCGGTCGGCGGCGGCAAAGACGCAGCTTTTTTTGCCGAGCGGGGGCGCGTAGGTCTCCATGCTGCCTGGCAGGACGTGGGTCGCGGTCCCCGGGGCGACAGCCCCGATCTCCCGCGCATGGCGGGGGGACGCGTCCGACGTGAGAAAGACCCGGTCGGTCTGCCCCTTCCTGAGCCCCGCGATCACGGCGTCGCGCCCGATCAGGAGCTTGCCCGCGCGCCGGCAGAGACCCAGCATGGAAGAGAATTTATCCATCCGCGATCTCCCGTCCCAGCGCCTCGTAGACCTCCGGCGAGATCCTGCACGAGAACGCGCTTTCGAGCCGACGCGCCTTCTGCGCCTTCACAAGGCACTGCGGGTCCTTGCACAGATAGGCGCCGCGTCCGTTCTTTTTGCCGGTGAGATCCAGCACGATCTCCTCCTCCGGCGTGCGCACCACGCGCACGAGCTCCTTTTTCGGCTTCATTTCCCCGCAGCCGACGCATTTGCGCAGCGGGATCTTTTTGGGCTGCATACCGTGTTCTCCTTACAGCTGGATCATGGGCTGGTAGTTGCCGTAGTAGGGCTTGATGTCGATCTTCCAGCCGGTGAGTCTGGCGGCGAGGCGGGCGTTCTGGCCCTTGTTGCCGATGGCGAGGGAGAGCTGGTTTTCCGGCACCGTGACGCGCGCGGAGCGGGTCTCCTCATCCACGATCTCCACGTTCACGATCTGCGCGGGCGAAAGCGCCGCGCTGATGAATTCCACCGGGTTTTCGCTGTATTTCACCACGTCGATCTTTTCGCCGCCCATGAGGTCGATGATCTGATTGATCCGGGACCCCTTGGGACCGATGCACGAGCCGATGGGCTCGATGTTCTCATCCTTCGAGGACACCGCGACCTTGGTGCGGGAGCCCGCCTCCCTTGCGATGGAGCGGATCTCGACCGTGCCGTCGTAGACCTCCGGGACCTCCTGCTCGAACAGGCGGCGCACGATGCCGGGATTCACGCGGGAGAGCATGACCTTGGGGCCCTTTTCGGTGGACTTGACGTCCGCGATATAGACCTTCGTGAACGCGCCGGGCAGCAGCTTTTCGTTCGGGATCTGATCCTTCTTCGGCAGCAGGCACTCGCGCCCGTTGATCTCGACCGTGGCGTCCCCGGTGAGCGGGTTGACCGACACGACCTTGGCGGAGACGATATCCTTATTCTTGCCCTGCAGCTCCTTGAGCACGCGCTCCTGCTCGATATCGCGGATGCCCTGCCGCAGGATGTGCTTGACGCTCTGCGCGGCAATGCGCCCGAGGTTCTTGAATTCCAAAGGATAGACCATCACGTCGCCGATCTGCGCGTCCGGCTTTTCGTCCTGCGCTTCCTCGATGGACATCTGGGTATCGAAGTCCTCGATCTCGTCCACGACCTCGATCCTGCGGGTGAGATGGAACTCATACTCGTCGTCGAGCTCGCAGTAGATGCCGCCCTTTACGCCGAATTCCTTGCGCGCCGCCGTGGCGACCGCGCCGGTGACCTTTTCGATCAAAAGCTCCGGCTCAATGCCCTTTTCCTTGCTGATATACTGGATCGCATCCCGTAAATTCTCGTTCATTTTTTTCTGATCTTCCTTTCTTATCCGATATCGTCGAAATCGTCCGCCTTTACGCTGACGTACGCGTTCTTTTCAAATGTATGGAGGCTGCCGTCCGGAAATTCGGCGGTCAGCGCGCCGTCCTCGTACCCGCGCAGGACACAGCGCCAGATCTTTTTGCTCTCGAAGCCGACGCGCAGCTTCAGGATCAGCTCATCCAGCGGGCCGTCCAATGCCTCGTTGACGGCGATGCAGTCGTTGAGCCCCACGCCGCCCGGCTTGTCGATCACGATGCGCAGGTAGCGGTTCACGCCCTCCTTGACGTATTTCACGTCCCAAAGGATCAGCCCCAGCGCCGTGACGCGCGGCTCGGCGAGCGCCCAAACGGACTCCACCACCTTGCCGCCCTTGCGTTTTTCTTCCATAATCTCACCTCATTTTAATGAAAAATGAGCGGGTCGCCCCACTCATTGTCAATACCTAACATAATAACATATTTAATATACCATATAAATTTTACGAAGTCAAGAGCGAATTTCCTTTTTTTTCGGGCGGTCCGGCGGGTTTTTCCCCTTCCGCGCCCCAAACGGCGCGGATCAATTCCTGACAAAGATGATAAACCTCCGTTTCCGGATCGAGAGAGCGCTCCTCTCCTGTTGTCAGCGCCACGGCGGCGCGCTTCGTCGCGGGATCGAACACGAAGGCGGAAAACATGCCGTTCGCGGAGCCCGTGTGCACATACACGGTCGCGCCGTCAATGACGTTCGTCTGGATCTGGGTGCCGAAGGCTACGCCGTAGTCGCCCGTATCGAAGCGCTGTTCCAGCAGCGAAGCCACGCTTTCGGCGGAGAGCAGCTTTTCGCCGTCCACGCACACGCCCTTGTGCAGCAGGGCGGAAAGGATCTGCACATAGTCCTTCGCGGAAATAATCAGGTTGCCGAACGAAAGCTGCAGCCCCGTTCCGACCGGCTGTTCACGCGCCTCGTCGAGCTCGTCCAGGGTAAGTCCGCCCTCCCCGTACAGCA
>CACZGD010000097.1 GCA_902780565.1 Oscillospiraceae bacterium | reverse complement strand
AAGCTCTGGAGCGACTCGCAGGTCTCGGAGCGCGCGCTGCGCGAGATTTATCTCAAGCCCTTCCAGATGGGCATCGTGCTGGGGCATGCCGAGGGCATCATGACCTCCTATAACGTGATGAACGGCCTGCCCACCTCCGAAAACGCGGATATGCTGCGCGGCATCGTGCGCGGGGAGTGGGGCTATCAGGGCTTCATCACGACCGACTGGGGCAACGGCAAGAACCACGTGCGTGAGATCAACGCCTCCAACAACGTCCACACGCCCTACGACCACTGCGATATCAACGTGATCTACGACGCGATCGACCGCGGCGAGATCAGCCGCGCCACGCTTGAGGAGGGCGCGAAGCAGGTCCTTTGGACGCTGGTGCGCACCCCGCGCTATTACCGCGCCAACACCTGCGCCGTGCCGCATCATTTCGACGAATACGGGCGCTGCACGGTCTGTCATTGCCCCGATCCCACCATCCGTCTGCGCCTGCCGGAAACGCTGGCGTCTCTGGTGCCGGAGGCCGGGATCAACGCGAAAGCGCCCGTCGCCTTCTCCTATCCCAGCGCCACCGACTTCATCGGCAGAAACACCGAAAGCTTCTGCGCCCGCATCATGGCGTTCTTCAAGTATCTCTTCAATTTTTTCACGCAGCTCTTCGGCATGCTGAAATAAAGGCGACGGGGCTTTTTGCCGCTGTCGGACCCGAAGACTGAAAGGAGAGGCTTATGCTCAAAATTGAGTACGTGTTCGGCATCAAGCCGGACGCCGCCAATAACGTGATCCGCTGGAATATCGACCTCACGGACCGTTTCGGTGTGGAAAATTATCCTTTCGGCACGGAGGCAACCCTCACGCTGCTGTGCGAGAGCCGCAGGTCCGCCGCCGAGGAGCCGCAGGTGGAGATCACCGCCGACAAGCCGGTCACGGTCGAGATCTTCTGGAACAACGGGCGCAATTCCAAAACGGTTCAGGTGAAGGGCGCGCGGTAACGGAACGACAGAATTATCATCGGAGCTATATCAGTCATGAAAAAAGAAAAAATCAAGCTTCCGGACTGCATCGAGGTCCGGGGCGCGAAAGTACATAATCTCAAAAACGTGGACGCGGATATCCCGCTGCAGAGGATCGTCGGGATCGCCGGGGTGTCCGGCTCCGGCAAGTCGTCCCTGGCGCTCGGCGTGCTGTACGCGGAGGGCTCTCGGCGGTATCTCGAAGCCCTGTCCACCTATACACGGCGGCGGATGACGCAGGCGAAGAACGCGCAGGTGGACGACGTGCGATACGTGCCCGCCGCCCTTGCCCTGCACCAGCGCCCGGGCGTGCCCGGCATCCGCAGCACCTTCGGCACCATGACGGAGCTGCTCAACTCCCTGCGGCTCATGTTTTCGCGCCTGTCCGTTTACCGGTGCGAAAACGGGCACGACGTGCCCGCCACGCTCGATCACGCGGCGGAAAAGGAGATCCGCTGCCCGGTGTGCGGCGTCATCGTCCCCACCATCGGGGCGGAGGAGCTGGCGTTCAACAGCGGCGGCGCGTGCAGGCGCTGCGGCGGTACCGGCACGGTGCGCACGGTGGACCGCGCCACCCTTGTGCCGGACGAGACCCTGACGGTGGACGGCGGCGCGGTCGCCCCGTGGAACAGCCTGATGTGGTCGCTGATGACGGACGTGTGCCGCGCCATGGGCGTGCGCACGGACGTGCCGTTCAAGGACCTGACGGACGCGGAAAAGGAGATCGTCTACGACGGTCCCATGGTCAAAAAGCACATTTTCTATCACGCCAAAAACGCCGATAACGCCACCTCCGGCGAGCTGGATTTCACCTATTACAGCGCCACCGCCACGGTGCTCAACGCCCTGAACAAGGTCAAGGACGAAAAGGGCATGAAGCGCGTGGAGAAATTCCTGAAGGAGGACGTCTGCCCGGACTGCGGCGGCACCAGACTCTCGGAGCGCGCCAGAAGCCTGCGGCTTCGGGGCGTCACGCTCGATCACGTGTGTACCCTCACGCTGTCGGAGCTCGTCGAATGGGTCCGCGGCGTGCCCGCCTCCCTGCCGGAGCCCATGCGCCCCATGGCGGCAAGCATCTGCGAGGCGTTTTTCCACACGGCGCGCCGCCTGGTGGATCTGGGGCTGTCCTATCTGTCGCTGGACCGCGCGGCGGCCACGCTCTCCACGGGCGAGCGGCAGCGCACGCAGTTGGCGCGCGCGGTACGCAACCGCACCACGGGCGTGTTATACGTGCTGGATGAGCCCAGCATCGGGCTGCATCCGTCGAATCTGGAGGGGCTGACGGGCGTGATGGACGATCTGATCGCGGACGGCAACTCCGTGGTGCTGGTCGATCACGACACGCAGGTGCTTTCCCACGCGGACTGGCTGATCGAGCTCGGTCCCGAAGCCGGGGCGGGCGGCGGGCGTATCATCGCGCAGGGGACCGTGGAGGATCTCACGCGCGACCCCGCGTCGCGGATCGGTCCGTTCCTGTCTCCGGCGCACCGGGGCGTCGCGCGGCCGCGGACCGCGAAGGCGGAGCTGTTCTCGCGCGGCGTGATCGAAATGGAGACAGGGGCGATCCACACGGTGAAGCCCCTGTCCGTCGCGTTCCCGCAGGGCAGGCTCACGGTCGTCACAGGCGTTTCCGGCTCCGGCAAGACCACCATGGTGCTCGAAAGCCTGATCCCGGGGCTGGAGGCCGCGATCGGCGGCGGACGTCTGCCGCCGCACGTGAAGCGTATCGGCGCCGAGGGGATCGCGCACGTCAAGCTGATCGACGCAACGCCCATCGGTCTTAACGTACGCTCCACCGTTGCGACCTACGCCAACGTCCACGACGAGCTGCGCAAGGTCTACGCCCGCACGGCGGACGCGAAGGCGCAGGGCTGCAAGGCGGGCGATTTTTCCTATAACACCGGGGGTCTGCGCTGCCCGACCTGCGACGGCACGGGGCAGATCAGTCTGGACGTGCAGTTCCTGCCGGACGTGGACGTGCCGTGCCCGGATTGCGGCGGCGCGCGTTACGGCAAAACTGCGTGGCAGATCCGGCGGCAGGGCAAAAACGGCGGCGCCGTCTCCCTGCCCGCGCTGATGGCGTGCAGCGTGGACGAGGCGCTCACCCTCTGCGCGGACCTGAAAACCGTGCAGTCCCGCCTGCGGGTGCTGCACGATCTCGGGCTCGGCTACCTCACGCTCGGCGAGGCCACGCCGGGGCTGTCCGGCGGCGAAGCGCAGCGCCTGAAGCTTGCCGGGGAAATGGGCAGGGGACAGGCGGATTCCGTTTTCGTTTTCGATGAGCCCACGATCGGCCTGCACCCGCTGGATGTGCAGACCCTCACGGACGTATTCCAGCGCCTGATTGGGCAGGGCGCCACCGTGATCGTCATCGAGCACGATCTCGACCTCATCCGCGCGGCGGATTACGTGGTGGACATGGGGCCCGGCGGCGGCAGGGAAGGCGGCGAGATCGTGGCGGTCGGCACGCCGGAGGAGATCCGGGCGAACGGGCGCAGCGTCACGGGACGGTATCTGTGAGCCACGCGTCTGATCCGCGCGGCTCGCGCCTAATAAAAAAACTTGAACCGGCTCCCCGCCGGGTGCATACTGCGCGTCAATTCTGTTTTATCTGCGGTCCTGCCGCAGGGAGAGGAGCCATCACCATGAACACACCGAACCACGAGGCCGAACGCCGTGCGGCGGAGGCAAAAGCCCGCTGGGGACAGACCGAAGCCTACCGGCAGTATGAGGCGCGTCCCGAACGGGACCGCGAAGCCCTTGCCGCGGGCATGGACCGGCTTATGGCGGCGTTCGCCGTCTGCAAGCAAAGCGGCGCACCGGCGGATTCCGCCCCGGCGCAGAGGCTGACGGAGGAGCTGCGGGCCTTTCTCACCGCGCACGCCTACGACTGCACGGACGAGATCCTTGCGGGGCTGGGGCGGACGTACGTGTCCGACCCGCGCTTCCGGGCAAATATCGACAGGCACGGGGAGGGCACGGCCGCGTTCATTGCGCGGGCGATCGAGATCCGTACAGGGCGCTGACCGATGGAAACGCCCTTTTTCGCGGCGGTGTATGCCGCCGTGCGGTCGATCCCTTCCGGCCGCGTCGCCACCTACGGGCAGATCGCGCTGCTGGTCGGGTTCCCGCGCGCGTCGCGCGCGGTCGGCACGGCCCTTGCCCTGTGCCGGGACCCGGAGGTGCCCTGTCACCGCGTGGTGGATCGCTTCGGCGGGACGAAGCCTGCCTTTGATACCTGCGGGACCGGCGTTCAGCGGCGGCTGCTGGAGGCGGAGGGCGTGGGCTTTCTGCCCGACGGACGGGCGGACCTTGCCCGGTTCCAATGGGAGCCGACGCGCGCCGAATAAAAACGCCGCCCTGTCGCGCGTCCGGCAGGAGAGGGCTGAGAGTCGGTGCGCGTCCCTCTCTGGCAGGCGATCGACGCGCGCGTCTGCGGCTTCGGAAAACCGTAAATCCTTTAAAAAGAAACCTCCCGGCGTATCGAAAGGATACGTCACGTTTTTGTTCACGCGCCTTTGCGAGTTCCGGGAGCCCGCCAAAAAGCTGACCCAACTGCATATGGAGGCGATGCTGCTGGAGGCGTTCCTGAGCATGTGCGACCATTTCGCCGTTAAGACCGCCTACCGGGATTATTACGAAAACTGCCGGATCGGCGCGTTTTTCTTTATTTACCTGACGTGGCTCGAAAACGGCTGCCGCGAATCGCCGGAGGAGCTGTGCGCCCTCGTGCGCCAGATCGTCCAAAAGACGTTCTGAGCCGCAGGACGTTTTTTTCTCCCCCTGCATCATCACGGCGAAAAGACGTGACTGCTCCGGCGGAATAAAGCTTCAACTCCGTATTGATTTATTCCGAAATCTATGGTAAACTGTTTCCGTATTGCAGAAGAGAGCGAGGTGGACAAAATGGCGGGAACCGTGAAGCTGTTATACGACGCCGCTTTGTCTGCCCGGTAAGCTCAGTAATAGCAGACGGTATCGGCTTCGTTGAAACGGAGCCGATTTTTTTACGTCATTCGGCATCGGATGGGAGGACCCTGCAAATGAAACTGTTATTTCCGACCGACAGCACGAACCTTTCCGCCGCAGCCGCGGCAAGGCTGATCAAGGAGAGATTTTGTTTATGAGAATTCTGTTCCCGGGCTTTGAACGATTGTGCGAAAAATACGGGATCGTCTCCGTCACACCTCTTTTGAAGGGCTGGTCGGGCGATCAAAAATACTGTGTGACGACTGTGGACGGGACAAAGTATTTGCTTCGTATCACACCGAAGGAAAAAGCGGCGTCCCGCCCGGAGTGCTTTCGTATGCAGCAGGCAGTCGCGGCGCTGGAAGTTCCGATATGTCAGCCGATCGATTGCGGCGAATGCGACGGGAGCTTCTGTATTCTGCAAAGCTGGATCGACGGCAAAGACGTGGAAGAAATGATTCCGACATTGTCCGACGCCGAACAGTACGCTTACGGCCTGGACGCCGGACGGATCCTGAAAAAGATCCATTCGATCCCTGCACCGCCGGACCGGCCGGACTGGGAGACGCGCTTCAACGCAAAAATTGACAGGAAGATCAAAATGTACGCGGATTGCCCGATCAAGTTCGACGGCGACAATGCTCTTTTACAATATATTGAGAACAACCGTCATCTGCTGAAAAACCGTCCGCAGTGTTTTCAGCATGGAGATTATCACATCGGCAATATGATGATCGACAAAACCGGCGCGCTGCGGATCATCGATTTTGACCGTTACGATTTCGGTGACCCGTGGGAGGAATTCAACCGCATCGTATGGTGCGCGCAGGCTTCGCCCCTGTTTGCGTCCGGTATCGTGGACGGCTATTTTGAGAACGCCGTGCCGCCGGAATTCTGGAAGCTCCTTCTGCTGTATATCGGCAGCAATACGCTTTCCTCTCTGCCTTGGGCGATCCCGTTCGGTGAAAAAGAAATCAACACCATGCTGACGCAGACAAGGGACATTATGGATTGGTACGACGGCCTCAAGCGCATCGTGCCGAAATGGTATTGTGATAATGGAACCGTATAGAATCACCCGGATCGGTCTTGAAGACTATCCGAAGTGCGGCGCGATCTGGGATATGGACGCCTGCCCCTATACGCAGACGTTTATTTCTCAAATCAAAGCCGGCGTGCGCGAGGTGTATATCCTCACTGTGGACGGCGCGTATATCGCCGAATGCGATCTGGTGTACGATAATCCCGAATACGGGACGGTCCCCGGCAAGCGGCTGTACCTCTCCCGCCTGATCGTAAAAAAGGAACAGCTCGGCAGGGGCTATGGCAAGGCGATTTCGGAATACGTTATAGCCCTTGCAAAAGAAAAGGGGTACCGTGAGATTGTCCTCGGCGTCAACTGCGACAACCTCCCCGCCGTCGGTTTATATAACGGCCTCGGTTTTACCGTATACGAAGAAGCCGAAGACGCGGACGGGAAATTCTATAGGATGGAAAAGCTGCTATGAATCACGAAATCATCTATTTAGAGAAAGCGCAATGGAAGGGCTTCAACCTTCCCATCGGTTACACGACAAAGGAATACTACGACGTTACGCTGACAGACGCCGCAAACGGCTTCGGAATTCGGATCCAAAAGCGTGATTTCCCCGCGCCGGTCACGCATTCGCAGGCGGAATACGATTACCCGGACAAGCTGTACGCCGACTGGTGGGAAAAGGCGGAGGCGTTCGGCGTTGTGGAAAACGGCCGTCTGCTTGCCGCCGTTGAGATCTGCCCGGAGGATTGGTCAAACCGCCTGATCGTCACCGAGCTGTGGGTCTCGGAGACGCTGCGCGGAAAAGGCTATGGGAAGAAGCTGATCGACCTTGCGAAAGCTGAAACATGCCGCCGGAAGCACCGCGCGCTGATCCTGGAAACGCAGTCCTGCAACGTCAACGCGGTGGACTTCTATCTGCATCAGGGCTTCCGGCTGATCGGTCTGGATACCTGCTGCTACGCGAATAACGACCTTGCGCGCAAAGAGGTGCGCCTCAATATGGGCTGGTTCCCGGAGGAAGCGGAATCATGATTTATCTGATCACCGGCGCTGGCCATACGGGAAAAACGCTGCTCGCGCAAAAGCTGCTTGAAAAATACCATTATCCCTATCTCTCCATGGACCACGTCAAGATGGGACTGATCCGCAGCGGGAACACCGCGCTTACCCCCTATGACGACGACCGGATGACGGATTATCTCTGGCCGATCATCCGGGAGATCATTAAAACCGCCATCGAGAACGAGCAGAACCTGATCGTCGAAGGCTGTTACGTCCCCGCCGATTGGGAGAAGGATTTTTCACGGGAATATCGGGAGAATATCCGTTTTCGTTGTCTTGTTATGACGGAGGATTATATCCGCCGCCATTTCGGCGAGATCAAAAGCCGCGCCTCCGTAATCGAACAGCGCGGCGAGGACGCGGACTTTGACATGGAAACGGCGATCCGGGAGAACAATAGATTCCTGACTGTGTTCGGGAAAGAGCCAGAGCAATTGATTCTGATAGATAAAGAGTATCGGTTGAACATTGAATCATACGTGTATAGGTGAGCTGCTATGATCCGCCGGAAAGTGCGGATATCATTTTTATCCCCGGCGGCTCTTATCCGGAATTGCCGGAATACGCGGCGCGGCTGTATAAAGAGGGATATGCGCCGCTGGTTTTACCCTCCGGCAGATTCAGCGTCAAGCACGGCGCGTTCCTCGGTTCCGGAACAAAAAAGGAGCTTTACGGCGACCCGTATCAAACGGAATTCGAATTCATGAAGGACGTTCTGACCAGGAACGGCGTCCCGTCGGACGCGATCCTCAAAGAGGATCAGTCTCAGTACACGCAGCAAAACGCGTTTTTCTCCCGCGCCGTCACGGACCGGAACGGTCTCACAATAAAGAAAGCGATCATCGTCTGCAAGGCGTTCCACGCGCGGCGCTGCCTGACCTACTGGCAGCTTGCTTACCCGGAAACGGACTTTTGCGTTTGCCCCGTCAGCCCGGACGGGATCACAAAAGAAAACTGGTTCCAAACGGAAAAGGGCGTCGACCGCGTCCTCGGCGAGCTTGCCCGCTGCGGGAATCAGATGACGGCGGATATCAAAGCTTATTTGTTTTCTTCTGAAGTCAACCGCCATTAGAATTTGTTCAACAATTCGATTATTTACATCAGGGATATTTTTTGGTATGATAAAAGCGATCCGGATCGAAACAAAACAGAAAGAAGGATTGCAATGGATACGATGAAAATCGGCGGATATATTCAGCATTTGCGGAAAGCCGCCGGGCTGACGCAGAAGGAGCTTGCCGAAAAGCTCGGCGTTTCGTTTCAGGCCGTTTCCAAATGGGAGAACGGCGACGCCCTGCCCGATACGGGGTTATTGTTGGCGCTGTGCGACGAATTGAATACGACGGCGGATAAGCTCCTGAACGGCGGCAGCGTCCTGCTGAAAAACAGAAAACTGATGCGAGTGGAAGACGTGATCATCGGTTTTGAAAACATGGAGGATATCGGCAGGTATTTCGGCGAAAACTGCGACTTTTTCACCGGCATGGTGGAGGGGATCAACCGGAAAATGAATATGGATCTGCTCCAATACCTCCGTCATCGGGATACGCGCGAGGTTCTTTGGGCGGAGGTGCTGATCCAGGGGATCCTTTCCGGCAGAACAGTGGATATGGACGAAGTAGAAGCCAACTTTACAAACAAAAAAATGATTGCCGAAATCAAAAAATATATGGATAAAACGGTGGATTGCCTGTGAATGGTTCCCCGGCATATCTGCAGTTTATCGTTGACAAAAAACGCATTAGAAAAGGAAAAATCCGAATCCGTCTCCCGCTTGGAAGATTCGGTTCGGATTTCTTGCGTTTGGTGCAGGTGATGAAGGCGGCGGCAACGACTTGGGAAGAACGCCGCGCGAGGATCAATACGGTCAGCCCCGGCGTGATCGTCACGCCCCTTGCCTACGATGAATTCGCCGCAGCGGGCGAGGGCTATCAGAAAATGGTGGACGCCTCCGCCGCCGAGCGCTGCGGCACGTCGGAAGAGATCGCCGAGGCCGGCGCGTTTCTGCTGGGGGAGCACGCGGGCTTCATCACCGGCACAGACCTGCTCATCGACGGCGGCGTGATCTCATCGATCAAAACCGGACAATACAAGCTGCACAGATAAACATACGGAAACGATCAGACGGAGTCGACCCGCAATAGCGAGGAAGGCTCCGTTCCTTTTGAAAGATAAGCAACTCTTTTTCCAAAAGCGTTTCCTAAGTAACCAAAATAAAGAATTTGCCCATTGCTTCAGGCTGTACAAATACATATAATGAAATCAGGAGATAAGAAACGGCAGTTTCTAAATCCAAGAGGAGGAACAACACAATGGCAAAAACACTGATCGCCTATTTTTCCAGGGCGGACGAAAACTACTTCAGCGGCTCCATGCGGTACGTAAAAACGGGCAACACCGAGATCGTGGTCAACAAAATCAGAGAAATGATCGACGCGGATACGTTCAGGATCGAGATGAAGCGCCCCTATTCCCCCGCGTATATGACCTGCATCAATGAGGCAAAGAAGGACTTGCAGGCAAAGGCGCGCCCGGAGCTTGTCACGCTTCCGGCGTCCGTCAGTCAATATGATACGGTCATTCTGGCGTACCCGAACTACTGGGGCACCATGCCGATGGCGGTCTATACGTTTCTGGAAGCCTTCGATTTCACCGGCAAGACCATCCTGCCCCTGTGCACCCACGAGGGCAGCGGCATGGGCGGCAGCGAACGGGAGCTGAAAAAGGTTTGCCCCGGCGCGATCCTGAAAAAAGGCCTGCCGATCGGCGGCGGCAGCGCGGGAAGCTCGGACGCGGCGGTCAAACGCAGGCTTGCCGACAACGGCCTGCTGTAAAACACATATCATCAAAAACGGTAACGGAGGATAGATCACGATGGAATACATGACGTTGAACAATGGGATCACATGTCCTGTGGTTGGCATCGGCACCTTTATGCTCTCCCCG
>CACZGD010000096.1 GCA_902780565.1 Oscillospiraceae bacterium | reverse complement strand
TTTTTTTGAAATTTTCTTTGATTTTTTTCACAAAAAAAAGAGTCTCCACATTTCTGTGAAAACTCTTTTTTGAATTATTGAATTAACTTAATGACATTGCGCCTCAGGCGCCCTTTTTTTCGTTCATGCGGGCTCACAGCCGCGACAGGAATTCCTCCACGCCCTGAAAACGTTTTTCGGGGCTGACGGCGGTGCAGGTCAGAACCAGGCGTCCGGCTTTTCCGGGCGCAAGCGTTTTGCTCGGGTGGCTTCGCGTGAGCAGGACGTTCAGAAGCACGCCGAGGGCGTAGACGTCGGTCCGGGGATCGCTTTGCCCGAGCCCCTGCTGCTCCGGCGGCGCGTAGCCCAAAGTGCCGAGCGCGACGGTGTCCGTCCCGTCCGGCTTTACCGCGCGGGCGATGTCAAAGTCGATGAGGACCACCCGCCCGTTATTTCCGATCACCACGTTTTCGGGCTTTACGTCCCGGTGGACGAAGCCCCGCTTATGCAGGGTCATCAGCGCCGCGCCGACGCCGGACAGCACGGCCTTTGCGCCACGGTAGGTAAAGGCGCCGCCCTCGAGCGCCTCGGCGACGGTGACGCCGTCCACGTACTCCGAAAGGACCGCGTAGCCGTCGGACAGCGGGTACACGTCGTAGACCTCGGGGAGATTCTGCTGCCGGACGGTCATAAGCAGGCGGTAAACGTCCGGGCTCCCCGTTCCCTTCCGCAGCACGACACGGCGTCCGAGCGACATATGGCGCAGCAATAAACAGGGCGCGTCTTCCTTGTTCGTCAGGCTGCGGACGAGCGCAAAGTCGCGCCGGACCTCCCGCAGCAGATCTTCAAACGTCACGGTCTCCCCTCCTTTTGTCGCCCCCATTATAGCACACGCCGCCGAAAGGGGCAAGGAAAACGCGAAAAAACCGCCGCAGCGCTAATATTTTTTCATTATACCCTTGCAAACGGCCGTGGCTTGTGCTAAAATATGTAAGGTTAAACGGTACCAAGCGCGAAACCGGCGTGTTCCGCGCAAAAAACGGGTTCATTAAGCCAAAGGCTGAATAATAGTTTGGAGGAAAAAACATGAGCAAAAAGTATGTGTATCTCTTCACCGAGGGCAACGCGAACATGCGTGAGCTGCTCGGCGGCAAGGGCGCCAACCTCGCGGAAATGACCAACATCGGTCTTCCGGTCCCGCAGGGCTTCACCATCACCACCGAAGCCTGCACCCAGTATTACGAGGACGGCAGACAGATCAACGCCGAGATCCAGGCGGAGATCATGGAGTACATTGCCAAGATGGAAGAGATCACCGGCAAGAAGTTCGGCGATAAGGAAAATCCCCTGCTCGTTTCCGTGCGCTCCGGCGCGAGAGCGTCCATGCCCGGCATGATGGATACCATCCTGAACCTGGGTCTGAACGAGGACGTCGTTCACGTGCTGGCTGAGAAGTCCAATAACCCCCGCTGGGCTTGGGACTGCTACAGAAGATTCATTCAGATGTATTCCGACGTCGTTATGGAAGTCGGCAAGAAGTATTTTGAAGAGCTCATCGACAAGATGAAGGCCGACCGCGGCGTCAAGCAGGACGTGGAGCTGACCGCCGACGATCTGCACGAGCTTGCCGACCAGTTCAAGGCCGAATATAAGGCCAAGATCGGCGCGGACTTCCCGTCCGACCCGATCGAGCAGCTGATGGGCGCCATCAAGGCCGTGTTCCGCTCCTGGGACAACCCCCGCGCGAACGTCTATCGCCGCGACAACGATATCCCCTATTCCTGGGGCACCGCCGTTAACGTCCAGTCCATGGCGTTCGGCAACATGGGCGACGACTGCGGCACCGGCGTTGCGTTCACCCGCGACCCCGCGACCGGCGCGAAGGGCCTGTTCGGCGAGTTCCTGACCAACGCGCAGGGCGAAGACGTGGTGGCCGGCGTGCGTACCCCCATGCACATCTCCGAAATGGCCGATAAGTTCCCGGAGGCGTTCAAGCAGTTCAACGAGGTCTGTGCCACTCTGGAATCCCACTACAGAGACATGCAGGACATGGAGTTCACCGTGGAGCACGGCAAGCTTTACATGCTGCAGACCCGTAACGGCAAGCGCACCGCGCAGGCCGCTCTGAAGATCGCCTGCGACCTGGTGGACGAGGGCATGAGAAGCGAGGAAGAGGCCGTTGCGATGATCGACCCCAGAAACCTCGACACCCTGCTGCACCCGCAGTTTGATCCCGCCGCGCTGAAGAAGGCGGAAGCCCTCGGTAAGGGCCTCGGCGCTTCCCCCGGCGCTGCCTGCGGCAAGGTCGTGTTCACGGCGGAGGACGCTGTGGAATGGGCCGCCAGAGGCGAAAAGGTCGTGCTTGTCCGTCTTGAGACCTCTCCCGAAGACATCACCGGCATGAAGGCGGCGCAGGGCATCCTGACCGTTCGCGGCGGTATGACCTCCCACGCCGCCGTTGTTGCCAGAGGCATGGGCGAATGCTGCGTGTCCGGCTGCGGCGACATCATCATGGACGAAGCCAACAAGAAGTTCACCCTTGCCGGCAAGGAGTTCCACGAGGGAGACGAGATCTCCATCGACGGCACCACCGGTAAGATCTACGCCGGTCTCATCGCCACCAAGGACGCGGAGATCGCCGGCGAGTTCGGCCGCATCATGGCGTGGGCCGACAAGTATCGCAAGCTGAAGGTCCGCACCAACGCCGACACCCCCGCCGACGCGAAGAAGGCCAAGGAGCTGGGCGCCGAGGGCATCGGCCTTTGCCGTACCGAGCATATGTTCTTCGAGGCCGACAGAATCGCCGCGTTCCGCGAGATGATCTGCTCCGACACCGCCGAAGAGAGAGAGGAAGCCCTCAACAAGATCCTGCCCTATCAGCAGGGCGACTTCGAGAAGCTCTATGAAGCGCTGGAAGGCTGCCCCGTCTGCATCCGCTTCCTGGATCCGCCTCTCCACGAGTTCGTTCCCACCGAGGAAGCCGACATCGAGAAGCTCGCCGCCACCAAGGGCAAGACCGTGGAAGAGATCAAGGCCATGATCGCCTCCCTTCACGAGTTCAACCCGATGATGGGTCACCGCGGCTGCCGTCTGGCCGTCACCTATCCCGAAATCGCCGTCATGCAGACCAAGGCCGTTATCCGCGCCGCGATCAACGTGAAGAAGAACCATCCCGACTGGACCGTCGAGCCCGAGATCATGATCCCCCTGGTGTGCGACATCAAGGAGCTCAAGAACGTGAAGGCTGTGGTCGTGAAGACCGCCGACGAGGAGATCAAGGCCGCGGGCGTCGAGCTCAAGTATGAGGTCGGCACCATGATCGAGATCCCGAGAGCCGCCCTGACCGCTGACGAGATCGCCAAGGAAGCCGAGTTCTTCTGCTTCGGCACCAACGATCTGACCCAGATGACCTACGGCTTCTCCCGCGACGACGCCGGTAAGTTCCTGAACGCCTATTACGACAGCAAGATCTTCGAGAACGATCCGTTCGCGAAGCTGGACCAGGTCGGCGTCGGCAAGCTCATGAAGATGGCTGTCGCCCTCGGCAAGGAGACCAGACCCGAGCTGCACTGCGGCATCTGCGGTGAGCACGGCGGCGATCCGTCCTCCATCGAGTTCTGCCACAAGATCGGTCTGGACTATGTGTCCTGCTCGCCCTTCCGTGTGCCGATCGCCCGCCTTGCCGCTGCGCAGGCTGCGATCGCCGACAAGAAATAAGAGCGACGAAGCACCCCTCAGGTTATAAAACCCATACGGACCGGTTTTCGCCGAAAGACGAAAGCCGGTCTTTTTTCTCTGAAAGAAGGCGTTCCCCATGTCCAGAATCAAACTGATCTCCCTCTCCTGCCCCGACTGCGGCGGCGAAATGGAGGTCAGCGCCTCCGAAAAAACCGCAAAATGCCCCTACTGCGGGCACGGCGTGCTGATCGAGCGGGGGGAGGAGCATCCCCGCAAGCCCCCCGCAGAAAAACCGCGCCGCGCCGCGAAAAAGCCGTTTCGCAAGGGTCCCCTGATCGCCGCCGCGGTGATCGCCGGTCTGTTCATCCTGAGCTTTCTGGTCAATCCGGAAGGGCGCGCGCTGCTGTTTCCGAAGACCCTCGACCCGTTCGCGGGGCTGCAGGTCTCGTTTTCCGGGGTCAGCGGCGAAGGGACGCTCACCCTGCGCCACGACGGCAGGGACGGACTCGGCGACGTCCGGTTCACCCCCTCGAAGGAGCGCGGTCTGTCGAACGGCGACACGGTCGTCGTCACAGCCGAACGAATGCCCGGCTTCAAATGGGTCCCTGCCGAAAAGACCTATACCGTTTCGGGGCTGACGGCGCTGCTGCCGTCCCTTGACGCCCTGCCGACGGCGGAATCGGAAAAACTGCGGGGCAATTCCGCGATCCTGCTGGACCGCGCCTGGCAGGAGCTGAGCGACGCGGGCACGAAGGTGACCTGGGAAACGGAGCCTTACGCCCGTTTTCTGCTGCAGGCGGACACAGCCGACGCGCGGCACGGAAACCTTTTGATGGACGCTTACGTCACAGTCGTGACCAAAGAGGACGGCAGCCGGCAGACGTTCTGGCAGGCAGTCTGCTACCCGGACGTGATGCTCCGGGGCGACGGCACGGCTGCGGTCGACTACGCAGGCGCTTCTCTCGAAAACTGGTCGCTCGGCTATCTGCACGGCTACGCCCCCTCCTCCGCCCTCTACGGCTGGGAGACCGCCGGGGAAATGGAGGCCGAATTTTCCGGCTACCGCAGCTACCGGCTCACAGACCGCACGACCGCATAACGCTTCCCCGCTCCCCAGCGGGGATTTTTTGTTCCCGGGCAGTTTTTTTGTTCCCGGGCAGAGCAGTTTTTTTGTTCCCGGGCAGTTTCCGCTTGCGAAGCGCGGCGGGATGTGATACACTGTTACCGGAAGGTGATGCGTATGAAACATCTATTTCGGACCCTCTCCCTCGTGCTGGCGGTCTCGCTGCTCGGCGCGCTGCCGGGCTGCGCGGTAGAAACACGCATTCCGGCGCTGACGTTCGCGGACCGGGATATCGCAGCCGGATACGAGGTCGGGGACCTGTCCGGATTCAAAACCGGGCGCTTTAACCGGATCTCCTTTACCTATACCGCCAGCGCCCCGGTAAAGGTGGAAATAATCTGCACGGGGAAGAAGGGCGCCGAAACGACCGAAGAGCTGCTGCTGAGCGAAAAAGAGACGCAGGCCTCCCTGCTGCTGGACGGTTTTCTGGACAGGGCGACGGCGACCGGACTGCGGCGCGTGCGGTTTTCGCCGCTGCGGGAGGGCCCCTGCACGCTCGGCGTGTCGGATTTCACCTGCGACCGGCAGGCGGTGCCGGACAAGACGGTCTATCTCGAAAACGGGCGTTTCCGCCTCGGCGTGGCGCTGGACTGGGGCGGCGCGATCGGCGAGCTGACGGACAAGACGCAGAAGACCTACGGCAATCTGCTGAACCGTCACGATACGGGGCGGCTGGTGCAGCAGTCCTTTTACGGGCCGAACGAGATCGAGGGCTACGAAAACGGGAGCTACGGCGGCGGCGCGTGGGGCTATAACCCCGTGCAGGGCGGCGACCAGTTCGGCAACAAAAGCAAGCTGGTGCGCTTTGAGCAGACCGAAGATCGCATCCGCATCGTCAGCCGCCCGATGGACTGGGCCAAGAACAACGCCCCGACCATGACCTATTACACGAACGAATATACCCTCACCGAGGACGGCGTACGGGTCGAAAACGGCGTGATCGATTTTCTGAACACCCCGTGGACGCCGCGCCATCAGGAGCTGCCCGCGTTTTATACCGTCAGCGCGCTCGGGACCTTCGTGTTCTACGACGGCGACAAGCCGTGGACGGACGACGCGCTGCGCTATGAACGCGACCTGCCCTTCTGGGGCGGAAACGGCGACGCCTATTTCACCGTGCGGGACGGCAACACCGAAACCTGGTGCGCGTGGGTGGACGACAGTGATTACGGCGTGGGGCTGTTCACCCCGGGGGCGGAGATCCTGCTTGCGGGGCGTTTCGAGTTCAACGGCAGCGCGAGCGCCGAGGACAACGCGACCAATTACGTGGCGCCGCTGAGGACCTTCGCGCTGGAGTACGGCGAGCCCTTTTCCTATACCTATTACCTGACGGCGGGGTCGTTGGACGAGATCCGGCGGACCTTCCGGCGGCATGCGCAATAACCGAAAAAAAATACGGATAGCGAGGGAACAAGATGAGCATCAAGAAAAAAACGATCCTGAACGTCTGCCTGTTCCTGCTGATCTTCGGCGGGCTGCTGATCACCGCGACCTTTACGGATTTTCAGGTCAGCCAGATCCTGACGAAAAACGTGCTGGAGCCCGGGCGCTATTACACCGAAAGCTTTTTCGGCGCGTGCTTTGAAACGATCGGCACCGCGCCGGAATACCTGGTCGGCGCGTTCATGGCCGAGATCATCTTCTGGTACGCCCTGCGGATCTGGGAGAAGGGCGCGAAGCAGACGGTATTTGCCGCCGTGTCCCTGCTCGGCGCCGTGACGCTCTGCTTCATGTGGGTCAAGGAGGCGCTCGGCTACGTCACCCGGCACTATACCGAGGCAGTCAGCACGGACTACCTGACGGGCGTGACGGCGTTCTTCGCCCTGCTGCTCTGCCTGCTCGGCACGCTGGCGGTACGGAATTTCAGCGACGAGTCCCTGAAAAAGCTCATCCGCTTTGTTGCCGTTTCCTGCGTGGCGATGGTGGCGGCGACCCTGCTCGTGCAGGGGCTGAAGATTCCCTTCGGGCGCATGCGCTATCGCGCCATGAACAAGATCAACGACTTTTCCGGCTTTACCCGCTGGTACGTTGCGGGCGGGCAGCCCGACAAGCAGTGGATGCGGGATACCTTCGGCACCTCCGACGCGTTCAAATCCTTCCCCTCCGGGCACACGCGCAGCGCGGCGGCGACCTTCTATCTCGCGGCAATGGGCGGCGTGCTGGGGCTGTCCAAAAAGAAACGCGTCGCCCTGTGGGTCTTCGCGATCGTCTTTACCGGCCTTGTCGCCGTCAGCCGCATCATGGTCGGCGCACACTTCTTCTCCGACGTGCTGGTCGGCGGCACCGTGGGCTTTTTGTGCTGCGTGCTATCCAAAGAATTCTTTGTGGACAAAGGCATCCACGCGAGAGCCCTGATCGGCAGGGCCGCGTAAACCGGACGCGACGGCTGCATGCAGAGCATGGAAACCTCGGCTTCCATGCTTTTTTTCATTCTGTCAATCGAAAGCGGTTGCAAAACCGGCGGAAACCACCTATAATATAGAGGAAGAACGGGCGGGGGACGCCCGTAAACGGGAGGGAAAACCAATGACGATCGGGGAAAAGATCCAGACGCTGCGGCTGGAAGCCGGGCTTTCGCAGATGCAGCTTGCCGACGAGATCGGCGTCTCGCGCCAGACCGTTTCAAAATGGGAGTCGGACGCGGCGCTGCCGGATACGGATAAGGTGCTGCTGCTTGCGCGCCGCTTCGGTGTGACCACGGACGCGCTGCTGCAGCCGGAAACGCCGCTGCCGGAGACCGGTAAAACTGCAGAGGCGCAGGACGTGCCGTTTGCGAAACCGGACGAGACCGCGGACTTCTGGGCAGCGCAAAAGCGCGACGGAACGATCGCGCCGGAAGAAACAGAGGCGCCCCCGCCGGAAAATCCCGGCGAAAAGCCGGCGAAACAAAAAACGCCCCGCAAACGGACGGGGCGCAGAAAGGGCCTGCTGATCGGCGCGCTGGTTGCGGCGCTGGTCCTGCTGACGGTCGGCGCGGTGCTGGCGCTGGCGGGCGGGGGCGCGCTCGGCAAGCTGATCGGGCTGAAGCCGAAGGCGAAAAACCTGCAGAGCGTGACCGTGCTGATCCACGGGCTCGGCGGCTGGGGCGAGGACGCGCCCACGAACGCCTATTCCCACTACTGGGGCGGCGACGCGACGGACCTGCCGGCGGCGCTGCGGGCGGAGGGCTGTGCCGTGATCGCGCCGAGCGTGGGACCGATCTCCTCCACCTGGGACCGCGCCTGCGAGCTTTACGCCAAGCTGACCGGCACGCGGGTGGACTACGGCGCGGCGCACGCGGCGGCGCATAACCACGCCCGCTTCGGGCGGGACTACACCGACGCCGGGCCCATGCTGCCCGGCTGGGGCGAGACGGCGACCGCCGCGCTGGTGGGTCACTCCTTCGGCGGCGAGACCGCGCGGCTGCTGGCGTGGCTTTTGGCAAACGGGGACGAAGCGGAACGGAGCACCGAGCAGGCGGGCCGCTCCCCCCTGTTCGACGGCGGGCACACCCATTGGGTGTATTCCGTCACGACCCTGTGCAGCCCGCACAACGGCTCCTCCCTGACCGAGGTGATCGACCGCGCGGGCGGGCTGGCAAACGGGCTCCTGGGCGGGATCCTGGGGCAGCTTACGGGCGTGGACAGCGCGACCGACCTTGTGGCGCAGTTCGCCTACGCCATGGCGGGGCTTTCAAACCCCGCGAACGGGACCTATGACTTCATGCTCGATCAGTTCGGCATCACGGACGCGACGGGCAGCTTTTCGGACGTGATCGCCGCGTTTTCCGCCGCGGCGGGGTCCGGGCAGGACCACGCGGGCTATGAGCTGACGCCCGACGGTGCAGCCGCGCTGAACGCCCGCATCGGAACCGTGCCGGAGGTCCTGTATTTTTCCTACGCCTATTGCTGCACGACCGCCAGCGGCAGCGTACACGTGCCGACCGCCGAAACGCTTGGGGTGCTGTACCCCGCCGCGCTTGCCATGGGCAGCGTGACCGCCACCACGCCCGGCGGGATCGTGATCGGCGCGGACTGGTTCCCGAACGACGGGCTGGTGAACGTGATCAGCGCGCTTTACCCCGCCGGGCAGGATTTCCGCAGCGTGACAGCCGAGGAGGAGGCGGACGAAGCGACCCACTATCAGCCCGGGATCTGGAACGTGTTCCCCGTGCGGGCGGGGCACCACGGCAGCGTGCTCGGCATGGGCAGGACGCAGGAGGAGACCCTGACGTTCTACCGCGCTCTGCTGCGGCGGATCAACACCGGAAAATAATCACGTAAAAAGCCGCCCCGGAAGGCGGCTTTTCGATTGACGTGACGTTAGTCGGCGAGACCCTCGTTGGGACCGGCGGGGGTATCCTCGTCGGTATGGAAGGCGTCGTGCGCCTTTTCCTTCACGGTCTCCTTGACGGTATCGACCACGGTTTCGAGCTTTTCGCCGACGGCGGTATGGTTGAGGTTCACCTCGGTGCCGTCCGACTTGACGACGATGACCTCGCAGTCCATGCCCAGCGTCACGAGCGCGCCCGCGACGGTGGCAAAGGGCGCGGCGGTGAGGCCCACGATGGCGCCGACGACGCCCGCGGGCATGGGAAGATTCAGCAGGGTATCGCCGTGGCGCTCCAGCCGCACGCGGGAGACGCTGCCCTCGCGCACCAGCGCCTTGATTTTCTCAACGACGGCGTTGACCTGATCCTTCAGTTCCTGTTCATCCATGGCGGCTCCTCCCGGTTCTCAGAACGCGATCTTGTTCTCGATATAGCTCTTCAGCTCCGCGATGGGCAGACGGATCTGCTCCATGGTATCGCGGTCGCGGATCGTGACGCAGTGGTCGGCAGGCGTGTTCTCGTCGCCGACGGTCTCAAAGTCCACGGTGATGCAAAGCGGGGTGCCGATCTCATCCTGACGGCGGTAGCGCTTGCCGATGGAACCGGCCTCGTCGTAGTCCACGGAGAAGGACTTGGACAGCTCCTCATAGATCTCGGTGGCCTTGCTGGAGAGCTTTTTGGACAGCGGCAGCACGCACGCCTTGAAGGGCGCAAGGTACGGATGCAGGCGCAGCACCACGCGGGTGTCGTTCTTGGCTGCGTCCACGACCTCCTCGTCGTAGGCTTCGGTCACGACGGTGAGGAACAGACGCTCCACGCCCAGAGACGGCTCGATGACGTAGGGGATGTAGCGCTCGTTGGTATCGGGATCGAAATAGTCCAGCGCCTTGCCGGAGACCTCCATATGGCGGGAGAGGTCGTAATTCGTGCGGTCGGCAATGCCCCACAGCGCGCCCCAGCCGAACGGGAACAGATACTCGAAG
>CACZGD010000095.1 GCA_902780565.1 Oscillospiraceae bacterium | reverse complement strand
TCGCTCGTTCAAGGACGGCAACGGCGACGGCATCGGCGACCTGAAGGGTGTGCTGGAGAAGCTTGATTATATCAAGAGCCTCGGCGTGGACGCCATCTGGTTTTCGCCGCTGTACGTCTCGCCGCAGAAGGACTACGGCTACGACATCGCGGATTACCGCAACATCCAGCCCGAATACGGCACGCTGGAGGACTTCAAGGCCGTGCTGGACGGTGCGCACGCAAGGGGCATGCGCGTGATCATGGACCTGGTCGTCAACCATACCTCCGACCAGCACAAATGGTTTCTCGAAAGCAAAAAAGGCGACGACAACCCCTATCACGATTATTATTTCTGGCGCAAGGGCAAGGGCAAACACCGCCGTCCCAACAACTGGATGTCCACGTTCGCCGGTCCCGCGTGGGAATATGACGAGGGGCTCGACGAGTATTATCTGCACCTGTTCGCCGTGGAGCAGCCCGACCTCAATATGGACAACCCGAAGGTCCGCGAGGAGGTCAAGGACATCATGCGTTACTGGCTCGATATGGGCGTCGACGGCTTCCGCGAGGACGTCATCACCTTCATCAGCAAGCGCGAAGGGCTGCCGTCCTCTCCGTATTATTTCCCCATCGGCACCGGGATCGAGAATTATATGCACGGCCCCCATCTTGACGAGTATCTTCTGGAATTCAAAAACGAGGTCCTTTCCAAATACGACTGCATGACCGTGGGCGAAGCGCCCATGATGACCACGAAAAAGGCGCTGCACCACATTCAGGAGGGCGAGAACCAGCAGCTCAACATGATGTTCCACTTCGAGCACATGGGGGCGGACTGCCTGTTCTATTCCTGGCTCAAGACGAATTTCAGCCTGAAGAAGCTCAAAAAGGTCTATACGCGCTGGCAGAAAGATCTCTACGGCAAGGCGTGGAACGCGCTGTATATCGAAAATCACGATCAGCCCCGCATCATCAACCGTTACGGCTCCGTCAAATACCGTGTGGAGAGCGCAAAGCTGCTTGCGACCATGTATATCTGCCAGTCCGGCACGCCCTTCATCTATCAGGGGCAGGAGATCGGTATGCTGAACCTCCCGCTGGACGATATCAACGATTATGTGGACGTTTCCACGCTCAATAACTATCAGGTCGCGAAGGCCCTGCTCGGCGAAAAGAAGGCGATGGATCTGGTGCATTATGCCTCGCGCGATAACGCCCGCACGCCCGTGCAGTGGTCTGCCGAAAAGAACGCGGGCTTCACGACCGGCGAAAAGGCGTGGTTCCACGTCAACCCGAACTATACCGAGATCAACGTCGAGGCCGCCGAGCGCGATCCCGATTCCATCCTGAACTATTACAGAAAGCTGCTGAAGTTCCGCAAGGAGCACGACGTCGTGATTTACGGCGCGTATGAGGAGTATAACAAGGCTTCCGACAAGCTCTTCGTTTACGGGCGCTTCCTGGACGGCAAGAAGCTCCTCGTCGTCAACAACTTCTCCGACGATAACGTCGCCTTTACCGCGCCGGAGGGCTTTGATCTCTCCGCCGGGGAGCTTGCCCTTTGCAATTATCACGGGGGCGGCCACGTGAAGAATGGCTTCACGCTGCGCCCGTGGGAGACCAGAGTATATTTGTGGGAAGAGTAAGGCATGGCGATCGTCAAACAACAGGGTTATTTTACATCCGATAATAAACGCAACCGAATCCGCGCGCTGATCTGGGCTGACGAAAAAGTCAGCCCTGTCGGCGTTGTGCAGCTTGTTCCCTCCTTCGGCGATCACGTGGGCAGATACGACGCATTCGCCCGCTTCCTCGCAGGGGAGGGCTTTGTCGTGTGCGGCGCGGACCACCTCGGCACCGGGCTTTCCGTGCCGGAGGACGCCGCCCGCGGCGCCGTGCTGCCCGGCGAACACATCAGTATGCTGCGGGATATGAATACGCTGCACCGGCTCATGATGCGCCGTTACCCGGGGCTGCCCGTCGTCATGGCGGGCTTCGGCGTCGGCTCGTTTCTGGCGCGGATCTACTGCCGCAGCTTTGCGCCGCTTTTGGCGGGCGCGCTGTTCGTCGGCACCTCGCAGCTCCCGGACTGGGTCGCCGTGTTTGAGGACGGCGCGAAGCGCGCGCTGGAGGCGCTGCCGCCTTCCGTTTCCGCGTCCGCTGCGCTGCCGACCGTTTTCGGCAAGCTGACCCGGCGGCTTTATAAGGACGACAGTGAGCTATCGTGGCTCTCGTCCTCCGAGACTGCGCTCGAAGCCTATCTTGCAGATCCGCTCACGCAGTATACGCAGACAGGCGAAATGACCGCCGAGCTGCTCACGATCCTGATCAAGGGCTCCCGTCCGGTCAACTGCGTCGGTCTGCCGGAGGGCTTCCCGGTCATGTTCCTCTCCGGCGGCAAGGACAGCGTCGGGCTGTTCGGCCGCGGCGTGATCAATGCGTCCGACCTGTATATGGCGGCGGGCGTTACACCGGAGGTCGTGATCTACCCCGCCATGCGGCACGAGATCCTGCACGAAAACGAGCATGACCGGGTGTTCGCCGACGCGCTCTCGTTCCTGAAGCAATGTATCTCATAAAGGAGTTATTATGTTAGTACCCATGAAGGAGCTGCTCGGCTGGGCAGCCGCAAACAACTGCGCCGTCGGGGCGTTTTCCGTCGGCAATATGGAAATGGTGATCGGCGCCGTCGCCGCCGCAGAGGAGACCGGAACGCCCATCATTTTGCAGATCGCGGAAAAACGGCTGGCGACCTCGCCTCTGCACCTGATGGCGCCCATGATGGTCTCCGCCGCAAAACGCGCCGGCGTCCCCGTCGCCGTGCACCTCGACCACGGACTCACCCTCGGCTGCATTCGTGAAGCGATCGACTTCGGCTTCACGTCCGTCATGCTCGACTGCTCGCTGCTGCCGTTTGAGGAGAATATCGCCAAAACGCGTGAAGTCGTCGCCGTCGCGTCGCAATACGGCGTCACGGTGGAGGCGGAGCTTGGCGTCGTCGGCGGCAACGAGGGGGACACCGCGGAGCATAAGATCCTGTGTACCGACCCCGCGCAGGCAGCGCGCTTCTGCGCCGAAACGAACTTGGACGCGCTCGCCGTCGCCATCGGCAATGCGCACGGGAACTATCCGGTTCTTCCCGCGCTGCGCTTCGACGTGCTGGAGGCGATCGACCGGGTGACGGACGTTCCGCTCGTGCTCCACGGCGGCACCGGGATCTCGGACGAACAGTTCCGCCGCGCCATTTCTCTCGGCATCCGCAAAATCAATATTGCCACCGCCAGCTTTGACGCGCTCGCCGCCGCGGCGAAGGACTATACCGGCACGGTCGAAAAGCCGGATTATTTCACGCTGTCGCCCGCCATGGCGAACGCCGTGAATGCGAACGTCACGCGCCATATCGGCGTATTCCGCAATGGGCGCTGATTTTCATTCGCACCAAACCAGAAAGGATAACATATATGCAGTACATCCAATTTGACAAGACCAAAAAGTACGATCTGATCCTGGTCGGCAGAGTCGCCGTGGACTTCAATCCCGTCGACTATTATTGCCCGCTGAACGAATCCACCACCTTCAAGCGCTATCTCGGCGGTTCCCCCGCGAACATCGCCGTGGGCCTTGCGCGTCTCGGCAAGAAGTGCGGCTTCTTCGCCCGTGTGTCGGACGATCAGTTCGGCACCTTCGTGACCGATTATTTCGAGAAGGAGGGGATCGATACCTCCCGCATCGTGCGCTGCAAAAACGGCGAGAAGATCGGCCTGACCTTCACCGAGATCAAAAGCGCGACCGAAAGCTCCATCGTCATGTACCGCAACGACGCCGCCGATCTCAAGCTGGAGCCCGGCGATATTGACGAGGACTATATCCGTCAGGGCGCGGCGGTGCTGATCTCCGGCGTGGCGCTTGCCGAAAGCCCCTCCCGCGAGGCGGCGCTCAAGGCGATGCACCTTGCGAAGAAAAACAACGTCCCGCTCATCTTCGTGCTGGACTACCGTCCCTATAACTGGAAGAACAAGGACGAGATCGCGGTCTATTATTCCATCGTCGCCAACGAAGCGGATATGATTATCGGCTCCCGCGAGGAGTACGACTTCGCGGAGGGCCTGCTGGGGCTCGACGGCACGGACGTCTCTTCCGCCGCCTACTGGCATAAAAAGAACGCGAAGATCGTCATCGTCACCCACGGCAAGGAGGGCTCCACCGCCTATACCTGCGACGGGCAGTCCTTCTCCATCCGTCCGTTCCCGGTCAAGCTCCTCAAGTCCTTCGGCGGCGGCGACGGCTACACGTCGTCCTTCCTGTTCAGCCTCTTCGAGGGCAAGGAGATCATCGACTGTCTGGAGTTCGGCTCCGCTTCCGCCGCCATGCTCGTCGCGTCCCACGCCTGCAGCGAGGATATGCCGACGGCAGACGAGGTGCGGGAATTCATCCGCAGGGAAAAAGAAGAATACGGCGAAATGGTCGCGAGGGTATAACGATGCTGGAATATCTGAAATTCGACGAAAACAACGTCAAGACCGTCTGTGAGATGAACGGCTTCCATGCCGATATGGGCATGAACATCTGGGTCCGCGTGCTTCAGCCCGGGCAGACGCTCGAATTCTGCTCCGATACGCTCGAGACCGCCGTTCTGCTGCTTGCCGGCCGCGTGAAATTCCGCTGGGCGGACCGGTGCGAGGACTGCGCGCGCGAGAACCCGTTTGACTTAAAGCCCTGGACCCTGCACGTCAGCCGGAACACCGCTTTCACGGTGGAGGCGGTGGAGGAAAGCCGCGTAATCATCCAGCAGACCGATAACGACAAAACGTGGGAGCCGCGCTTCTATACCCCCGAAAACTGCCTGTATCAGGAGTTCGGCAAGGGGCAGTGGGGCGGCGCGGGGCATCGCGTGGTCTCCACCATGTTCGACCCCGACAACGAGCCCGATTCCAACATGGTGCTCGGCGAGGTCTTCACCAAGGCAGGGAAATGGAGCAGCTATCCGCCGCACCATCATCCGCAGCCGGAGGTCTATTACTACGAATTCGATAAGCCGCAGGGCTTCGGCGCCTGCTTCAACGGGGACGACGTCTATAAGACCGCGAACGGCTCCGCCTGTTATATCGAGCCCGGCAAGTCGCATCAGCAGGCCGCCGCGCCCGGCTATGAAATGTATTACGTCTGGATGATCCGCCACCTCCCGAACGACCCGTGGTATAAGACCACCCGCTTCGTGGACGAGGAGCACAAGTGGCTCGTGGACGGATAAATTATAAAAGAAAGGACTGCATAATAATGCCCAAAATGACGATGGCGCAAGCCCTTGTTAAGTTCCTTGACAATCAGTACGTATCCTTTGACGGGGAAGAGACCAAGTTCGTGGAGGGGATCTTCACGGTCTTCGGCCACGGCATCGTGGTCGGCCTCGGGCAGGCGCTGGACGAGGATCCCGGCAGCCTGAAGGTCTTCCAGGGGAAGAACGAGCAGGGCATGGCGCACGCCGCCACGGCCTTTGCCAAAATGAACAACCGCCGCAGGATCATCGCCTGCGCGTCCTCCATCGGCCCCGGCTCCGCCAACATGGTGACCGCCGCCGCCACGGCGACCGTCAACAACGTCCCGCTGCTCCTGTTCCCGGCGGATACCTTCTCCACCCGTCAGCCGGACCCCGTGCTGCAGCAGTTCGAGCAGGCGGACTCCCTGTCCATCACCACCACTGACGCGTTCCGTCCCGTCGCCCGCTATTGGGACCGCATCACCCGTCCCGAGCAGCTCATGAGCGCCATGATCAACGCCATGCGCGCCCTGACGGATACCGCGAACGCCGGCGCCGTGGTCATTGCCCTGCCGCAGGACGTGGAAGGGGAGACCTATGACTATCCCGAATCCTTCCTGCAAAAGCGCGTGCATCGCATCACCCGCATTTCCCCCGTCGACAATGAGCTCGCAGATATTGCGGACGTGATCAGAAACGCCGAAAAGCCCCTTGTCATCGCGGGCGGCGGCGTGCGGTATTCCGAAGCGGGCGAAACGCTCGAGCGGTTCTGCGAGACCTTCAACATCCCCTTCTCGGAGACGCAGTCCGGCAAGTCCGCCGTGCATTCCTCCCATCCGCTGAATCTCGGCGGCGTGGGCGTCACCGGCAACGCGCCGGCCAACGCCATCGCGAAGGAGGCGGACGTCGTCATCGGCGTCGGCACGCGTTTCTCCGACTTTACCACCGCCTCCAAGTCGCTGTTCCGCGCGGACGCGAAATTCGTCACGATCAATACAGACCGGTTCGACGCCTATAAGCTCGACGCCGTGAAGTGCGTCGCCGACGCGAAAACCGCGCTGCTTGGTCTTGAAACGGCGCTGGGCGATTATAAGACCGCCTACACGACCGAAATCGCGGACGTGAAACAAGCGTGGAATGAGGAGGTGCGCCGCCTTGCCGACTATCATTACGGCGAGGGCTTCGAGCCCCTGATCAAGGCGAGATACGAAGCGACTATCCCCGAATTCATCGAGACCTTCGGCTCCGCGCTGACGCAGACCGAGGCGCTGCTGAAGATCCGCTCCCTGATCGCGCCGGACGCGGTCGCGGTCGCGGCCTCCGGCTCGCTTCCCGGCGATATGCAGCGGCTCTGGACCACAGACGCGAAGGATTCCTATAACATGGAGTACGGCTACTCCTGCATGGGCTATGAGATCTCCGGCGCGTTCGGCTCCAAGCTCGCGAAGCCCGATCAGGAGGTCTACGCCTTCGTCGGCGACGGCGCGTTCCTCATGCTCCATTCCGAGCTCATCACCTCCCTGCAGGAGGGCGCGAAGATCAACGTGGTGCTCTTCGATAACGCGGGCTTCGGCTGCATCAACAACCTGCAGATGTCGAACGGCATCGGCAACCTTGCCACCGAATTCAGAAAGCGCGACGAAAACGGCGCCCTGCTCGGCTCCCTGCTGCACATCGACTACGCCAAGGTGGGCGAAGGCTACGGCTGCAAGGCCTATACCGTACGCACGCTCGAGGAGCTCGCATTCGCGATCGAGGACGCCAAAAAGCAGACCGTCTCCACCCTCATCGACGTCAAGGTCCTGCCGAAAACCATGACCGACGGTTACGGCGCGTGGTGGCACGTCGGCCTTGCCTCTACCAGCAATAAGCCTTCCGTTCAGGAAGCTTACAAAAATAAAGCAGAAAATTTAAGCAAAGCGAGGAAATACTGATGCTTGACAAAAACAAAGTAAAACTCGGTATTGCGCCCATCGGCTGGACGAACGACGACATGCCCGATCTCGGCGCGGAGAATACCTTCCAGCAGTGCGTCTCCGAAATGGCGCTTGCGGGCTTCACGGGCTGTGAGGTCGGCAACAAGTACCCGAAGGATCCCGTGGAACTCAAAAAGGCGCTGGACCTCAGAGGCATGCAGATCTGCAACGCCTGGTTCTCGGCTTTCCTGACCACGAAGCCTTATGAAGAGGTAGAGGCGGACTTCATCAAGCACATCACCTTCCTGAAGGAGATGGGCGCGAAGGTCGTCGGCATTTCCGAGCAGGGCCATTCCATTCAGGGCACGGACCTGCCGATCTTTGAGGCGAAGTACGTGATGAACGACGAGGAGTGGGACCGCCTTTGCACCGGTCTCAACAAGCTCGGCAAGGTCGCGAAGGATATGGGCATCGCGCTTACGTTCCATCATCACATGGGCACCGTGGTGCAGACCGCCGCGGAGATCGACCGCATGATGGAGAATACCGATCCGGAGCTGTTCAGCCTGCTGTTCGATTCCGGTCACCTCGCATACTGCGGCGAGGACTACATGGCTGTCCTCAAAAAGTACGCGAAACGCATCAAGCACGTCCACCTCAAGGATATCCGTCCCGAAGTGATCGAAAAGGTCAAGGCGGAGCATCTGTCCTTCCTGCAGGGCGTACGTCTCGGCACCTTCACGGTTCCCGGCGACGGCGCGATCGACTTCGGTCCCATTTTTGACGTGCTCGCCGAAAACGACTACGAGGGCTACGTGCTGGTCGAGGCGGAGCAGGATCCCGCGATCGCGAATCCGCTTGAGTACGCCATCAAGGCAAGAAAATACATCCGGGAGAAAGCCGGACTGTAAGAATAAAGGAGTAAACCATGGCAGAAAAACTGAAGTATTTTGTCAACAACCAATACGTCGAGTCCAAGACCGACAAGTATTATGAGCTGCACAATCCCTCCACGGGCGAAGTGACGGGCTACGCCCCGAACTGCACCGCGGAGGAGGTCAACGCCGCTATCGCCGCCGCCAAGGCAGCCTATCCGGGCTGGAGCGCCACCCCGGCCATCAAGCGCAGCCAGATCCTCTATAAGGTTCGCGACCTGCTGATCGAGCACATGGAGGAGCTGACCTATCTTGTCGCGGAAGAAAACGGCAAGGCGTGGGCGGTTCCAAGGGCTACGATACCGCCCGCTACCGCGAGAGTCTCGGCGTGTTCGCGGGCATCGTCCCGGTGAATTTCCCCGCGATGATCCCCTTTGGCTGGATGACCCCCGTGTGCGTCGCCTGCGGCAACACCATCGTCCTGAAGGCCGCGTCCCTGACCCCCAGAACCGCGCTGCGCATCGCCGAGCTGTATAAAGAGGCCGGCATGCCCGACGGCGTGGTGAACGTCGTCACCTGCTCCCGTCACGAGATCGACCTGATCCTCGAGCATCCGGACGTCAAGGGCATCACCTTCGTCGGCTCCACGCCCGTCGGCAAGCTGATCTATGAAAAGGCCGCCCGCAACGGCAAGCGCGTGCAGTGCCTCACGCAGGCCAAGAACCACGCGCTCGTCATGTCCGACGCGCCCATCGAACGCACGGTCGCCGGCGTCATCAACTCCGCCTTCGGCTGCGCCGGTCAGCGCTGCATGGCGCTTTCCGCCTGCGTGGTGGAGGACGCGATCGCGGACGAGTTCGTCGCGGAGCTCAAGAAGCAGGCGTCTCAGATCAAGGTCGGTCCTGCTTACGACAAGACCACGAAGCTTGGCCCGATCACCTATGAAAAGCATTGGCATGAGGTGCTGGACGATATCGACAAGGGCGTCAGAGAGGGCGCCGAGCTGGTGCTGGACGGCAGAAACTGCGTCGTCGAGGGCTATGAAAAGGGCTACTACGTCGGTCCCACGATCTTCGACAAGGTCACGGACGAGATGTCCATCGGCACCGAGGAGGTCTTCGGTCCCGTGCTCTGCATCAAGCGCTGCAAGGATTTCCACGAGGGCCTTGCGATCATGAACCGCAATCCCTATGCCAACGGCTCCGTCATCTTTACGCAGAGCGGTTACTTTGCGCGCGAGTTCGTCCGTCATACGGACGGCGGCATGGTCGGCGTCAACGTCGGCATCCCGGTTCCCGTGGGCTTCTTCCCGTTTGCCGGCCACAAGGCTTCCTTCTTCGGCGATCTGCACTGCCTCGGCAAGGACGCTTACCGTTTCTTCACCGAATCCAAGTGCGTGACCACCCGCTGGTTCGACGAGGAGGAGAAGAAGGCGAAGGAAGTCTCGACCTGGGACGGCACCATCTAAACTATCATACAGAAGGAGAAAAATATGCTTAACATCGGTATTATCGGCGCCGGCCGCATCGGCAAGGTGCATCTGGAATCCATTTCCTATCACGTGAAAAACGCTGTGGTCAAGGCCGTGGCGGACCCCTATATGAACGCGGAGACCCGTGCGTTCGTCGAGAGCTTCGGCGTGCAGGACGTCTACAGCGACTATCACAAGATCCTTGAGGATAAGGATATCGACGCGGTGCTGGTCTGTTCCTCCACCGATACCCATGCGGATATCTCGATCGAGGCCATCAAAGCGGGCAAGCACGTTTTCTGCGAAAAGCCGGTCGATCATTCCATCGCGAAGATCCAGGCTGTGGCGGATACCCTTGCCGCGAACCCCGGCATCAAGTTCCAGGTCGGCTTCAACCGCCGTTTTGACCACAACTTCGCCGCCATCCGCGCCGCTTACGACGCGGGCAAGATCGGCGAGGCGCACATCCTGAAGATCACCTCCCGCGATCCGGAGCCGCCGAACCCGAAGTATATCGCCGTTTCCGGCGGTATCTTCCTCGACATGACGATCCATGATTTCGATATGGCGTGCTTCCTGACGAATTCGGACGTTGAGGAGATCTACGTCAACTCTGCCGTGCTTGTGGATCCCGCCATCGGCGAGCAAGGCGACGTCGACACCGCGATCATCACCATGAAGATGGCGAACGGCGCGCTTGCCGTGATCGATAACTCCCGCCGCGCCGCTTACGGCTACGATCAGCGCGCGGAGCTGTTCGGCTCCAAGGGCATGGTCGCCACCTCGAACGACACGCTGTCCACCGCCGTGATCGCCGACGAAAACGGCGTGACCGGCGAAAAGCCCCTGTTCTTCTTCCTGGAGCGCTACATGGGTTCCTTCAGCGAGGAGATGCGTCAGTTCGTGAACGCCGTCGAGAAGGATACGGACGTGCCCGTCGGCATCCACGCCGGTTTGCAGAGCGTCAAGATCGGCCTTGCCGCCAAGAAGAGCGTTGCCGAACACAGACCCGTCAAGCTCAGCGAGATCTGCTGATCCTATTATAAATACGAAGAACGCCTGCCTCTTTCGGGGCAGGCGCTCTTTTTTGCGCTTTTCGCTAATTCGTATCATATTGCGCTTCCCGGATGCGCTTTTGCAAAACGCCGGTTCTTTTGTTTGTTTTGCGTCTGATCAGCCTACACGTCTGCCGCCGATGCAATGCTCAGCCCAGAAGCCCGTGAGCGCATGCGTACCGGTGGGCGTCGTCTCGCTGTTGCAGGAGATGAAGCTGCCGTTGCCGGTGTAGATGCCCGCGAAGTCCGCGCTGCCGGAACCGTCAAGCGAGAACAGAACGATGTCGCCGGGCTGGAGGGCGTCCTTGCCGACCGCTGCGCCGGTGGTGGCGAATTCAGAGGTCTTTCTCGGGATCGTGACGCCGTTTTCCTTGCAGCAATAGTACACGAGACCGGAGTTGTCAAAGCTCTCGGGACCGGACGCGCCAAATTCAAAGGTTTTGCCGATCAGCTTGTTTGCGGTATCCGCAATGGCGGCGCCTTTGCCGGAAGTCGGCACGGGAGCGGGATTGGTGGGCGATTCGGGCTGCACCTCGGAAACGGTGACTGCCTCAGAGGACTGTTCCTCCTCAGACGTCGGTTCCTGCGTCGGCGCCTGGGTCGGCGCTTCGGTGGGAGCCTGCGTCGGCGCTTCGGTGACCTCTTCGGTAGAGGGCTCGGCTTCGGTGGATTCCTCGGTCGTCTCGACCGTGGTCTCTTCCGCCGTGGACGCTTCGGTGGATTCCTCCGTCGTTTTGGCTTCGGACGGACCGACGGTGACGACAGGCGTATTCGCGTTCGTGATAACGTCAGGATCCTTTTCTTCGGAGCCGCAGGCAAACAGGACAAGCGACAGCGCCGCGATCAACGCAAGGAAGGGAATTCGTTTTTTCATGTGTGATACCTCCAAAAAATACTGCAAAGAGTATATCACATTTTCGCAGGAATGCAAGTTAAAACGGTAATTTCATGAAAAAAACGAAACAAATCAACTGCGCAAAAGCTCGCTCATTCCACGAGCGGGAATCCCAGATCCACGCGGAACAAATCGCCGTCGATCCCGATCCGGAAGCTGCCGTTCATCAGCTCCGTCAAGGACCGCGCGATATAAAGCCCAAGCCCCGAGCCCTCCGTGTTGCGGGACCGGTCGCCGCGTACGAACCGCTCCGTCAGTTCCTCGGGGCTGACGTTCAGCGGCGCGCCGGAAATGTTGCGCAGCGTGATGGCTGCCGTCCCGCCGTAGGTTTGCAGCGACAGATAGACGCGCGTACCGCGCATAGAATATTTCACCGCGTTCGACATCAGATTGTCCAGCACGCGGGAGAGGAGCCTGCCGTCCGCGATCACGGTCGGCGGCGTTTCGGGCAGCTCGCTGACGAGCTGCAGCCCGGCGCGTTCCATCTGATCTGCGTATTCGCCACAGAGCTGGGAGAGGACGACGCCGAGATCAATCCTTTCCTTCTGCGCCTCCACGCTGCCTGCCGCGGCCTTCGACGCGTCCACCACGTCGTCCGTCAGCTTTTTCAGGCGCTGCGCCTGCCGCTGCAGTACGTCGATATATTCCTTCGCCTTGTCGTTGTGCAGGTCCTCGCGCTGCAGCAGCTCGATATAGTTGACGATCGAGGTCAACGGCGTTTTCAGATCGTGGCTCACGTTTGTGATCAGCTCGCTCTTCGTCTTCTCACTCTTGATGCGTGCCTCCACCGCGCGTTCCACGCCCTGCCCGATGGAATTGAGCGCGTTCGCGTGCTTTTTGAATTCACCGAACAGCAGGGGATTCCCGATCTCGTGATAATTCCCATCCGCAAGATCCCGCGCGCCCTTCTGCAGCGTGTGCAGATTGACCGCCAGCACGACCAGCCCCGCAAGCTGGACGAGCTTGACCGCGAGATAGATCAGCAGCAGACCGAAGGTGCTGCGGCGGAACAGGAAAAAGACGATCGCCGCCGCGCCTAAACTGAACAGATAGAACAGGCCGAGCTTCCATAACAGACCCAGCGCGTTCGACGCGCTTTTGACAAGCAGATACAGCAGCGCGGAGCGCACGAAGGTACGCGTTTTGATCTTGACCGTGACGATATAGATCCCCGGCGTCAGCAGCCACGGCAGCAGCGCCGCCATGATCGTCAGATACAGGGAGCTCCTGTGCCAGTATACGTTCACCGTCGCCGTGATCCAGACGATCAGCGCGATCCCCCAGAGCAGATACAGTACGTCCGTCGGGATTTTGCAAAGCCCCGCCGAAACCGGCTCGTCCGCTTTTTTGGACCGGCCCGCGCCGGAAAGCGCGATCAGCAGCAGGAGCAGTCCCAGCCCCGCGGCGAGTGCGGTGAACAGGACCGCGTGCTCCAGAAACGCATAGGCAATCCGGGCGAATTCGTGACAGGTGCGGAAAACGTCGCGCGCCGGGAACGCGGGATCGATCCGGATCTCCAGCCGGTAGTTTTCCTGCCCGATGAGCTGCGGATTTGCCTGCCCCGGATACACGTGATAATTCTCTTCCCCGACCTTATAATACACCTCGCCGTTCGCGCTGACGCCGAAGCTGCTCTGCCAGTAGATCTCATAAACGCCGTAGTACGCGGCCTCCTCCGGATAGGTCTTATCCCGGTAGATCGAGATGCAGGTCTCTAAGATCCGCTCGTCCGGCGCGGTCCCTTTGGGGTAAACGTACATAAAGACGCTCGTATACCCGTTCGCGCGCTCGTCAAGAATATAGACCTCGTCGTCGTCCCCGATGATCGAGGACGCACCGTCCACGGGGTCGTTCAGGCGCGAAAGCGCCTCCGGCGACAGCGTTTCGCCGTTTTCGTCGACCATGAGCGTTGTAAATTCGGTCGGGCGTTCGGCGGCCGGCGCGAGCGCGGACGAAGCCGCAATCGTCGATTCCTCCCGCGCCGTTGGCTCGGGCGCCGGTTCGGTCGTCTGTTCGGCTGCCGGCTCCGTGACCGGCGCCGTCGCCGGTTCTTCCTCCGGCAGGGCGGAGGTCGGCGTCGTGACGCTTGGGGGATCATATACGACGGCGGGCGCACGCCCCGTTTGCTCCGTCTCCTTCCACCGTACGCCGGTGGAGGTGGAACCGTCGGAATAGTAATAGACCGGCCAGTCATAGGTGTAGGTAAAGGGCGACGCTTCCAGACTGAAGTTTTCGAGCAGAACGTCGCCTTTCTCGTTATACAGCGCGAAAGAGGCGTTCGTATTGCCCTTGTGCAGGTGCTCGAGCCGGTCGAGCGCGCCGTCGTAGTTTTCCTTCACCGTGTACTGCAGCAGATTATACTGCGTCAGCGTGACTGCCGTCGCGTCCGCGCGGCTGCGCAGAAGCTTGTTTTCAAAGTATTCCTGTCCGACTGCGTAATAGCCGTCGTTGACCGCGTCGATCCCGAAGCAGATCCCGACCGCGGCGACAGAAAAGCAAATCGTAGCCAGGATCAGGCAGACCGCGCGGAATCCCGGACTGTGTTTGATGAAATTCATCCGATTACCTCCCCGTAGTTGATCGCGAAAGGAAGGAACATGCAGACCGTCATTTCTCCATTTTATATCCCTGTCCCCAAACGACTTTGATATAGCGGGGCTTCGCCGGGTCGAACTCGATCTTTTCCCTGAGGTGCCGGATATGCACCGCCACCGTGGAATCGGACGAAAACGGCTCGTCGTTCCACACCGTACGGTAGATCTCGGCGGGGGAGAAGACCCTGCCGGGCGACTTTGCCAGAAGCAGCAGGATGTCGTATTCCGTGGGCGTCAGGCTCACGTCCTCGCCGTCCACGGTCACGCGCTTCTCCGCGTCCCGGATCTCCACGCCGCCGATGACCAGCGCTTCGTCCGTCTTTCTGCCGCCGAGCACCGTGTATCGCCTGAGCTGCGAACGCACCCGCGCCATCAGCTCCATGGGATTGAACGGCTTCGTCACGTAATCGTCCGCGCCGAGATTCAGCCCGAGGATCACGTCGTTGTCCTCGCTCTTTGCGGTCGTGAAGATTACCGGCGCGTCCGAGATCTCGCGGATGCGCATCAGCGCGGTCAGCCCGTCCATGTTCGGCATCATGATGTCCATAAGCACGAGATGCACGGTTTGCGTGCGCATCAGCCGCAGCGCCTCGTCCCCGTCATAGGCCGACAGTACGTTGTAGCCCTCGCTTTTCAGATAGATTTCCAGCGACGAGACGATATCCCGCTCGTCGTCGCAGACCAGTACGGTATACATGGGCACTCCTTCCTTTCGCAGCTTCATTATCCCAAAACCGCGTTTAAGAATCAATCGGGGGAATCCTTAAGAAATGATTAAGATTGCGCGCGGAACTGTACCTTTCCGCCTACGATCGCAGTCCTGACGCGGATCTCCTCGTCGAACAGGATCAGGTCCGCGTCATATCCCGGGGCAATCTGCCCCTTCCGGTCTCCGAACCCGATCACAGAAAGCGGGGTATGGCTCGCCATCGTGACCGCGTCGTGCAGCGGAACGCCGCAGGCAAGCAGGTTTTTGACCATTCGCGACAGGGGCGTCACGCTGCCCGCAAGGCAGGAACGGTCTCTCAGCTTCATCACCCCGTCCTCCACCAGCGCCGTCTGTCCGTTTTTCTGGGTCACAAGCGTGCCTTCCGGCAGGTCGCAGCAGCAGAACTCCAGCCCGTCGCTGATCAGGTAAGCCTTATCCGGTCCTTTGCAGGCGTAAATGAGCTTGATCGCGCCGTAGGGGAGGTGCTTCAGGTCGCCGATGAACTGTGTGGTATAGCCGTCGAGCGCCAGCCCCGCTTCGGCCACGCCCACCTGCCGGAAGATGCCCTCCTTGTGCATCGCCGAGCAGGCGGAAAACAGGTGCGTCACGTCGGAATAGCCGTGCGCCAGCGCCTGCTCCGCGACCTCGAAGGAGGCGTCGGAGTGCGCGACGGACGCGGTGATACCGCGTTCCCTTGCCGCTTCTCCGACCATCATTCCGTTTTCGATCTCCGGCGCCGCGCCGATCATACGGACGATTTCTTTACGATCCAGAAGCTGTTCGACCGCTTCATTCGTCGGCGTCAGAATGCTGCCCGGGCTCTGCGCGCCGGTCTTCCTCGGGGACAAAAACGGTCCCTCGAAGTGTACGCCGAGAATCCCCAGCTCCGGCGCGGCCGCCATCGCGCGGGCGACCGTCTCCCGGCAGGCGCAGAGCGTTTCAACTGGCGCGGCAAGCGTCGTCGGCACGATGGCCGTCACGCCGAAGGCCAGGTGCGCCCGCGCCATCGCAATGATTTCAGCGGGGTCGTCGCTCATGGCGGAATACCCGCCGCCTCCGTGGACGTGGATATCCGCGAAGCCCGGGGAGAGATACAGCCCGCCGCAGTCGACCGTTTCCGCGTCCGGCGCGTCAAAGCGGTCGCCGACGGCGAGGATCTTCGCGTCCTCTGTCAGCACGGCGGTCTCCAGCACCGTGTCTCTGCATACTACTTTCGCGTTTACGTACAGGCGTTTCATCCCGTTCGCCTCCGATTGCTCTTTTTGTTCAGTATAGCATAAACCGCACGCCTCTACAATAAAAATTATTGAAGAATTTATATAAAAGTATGGAAATCACAAGGCAGTTGTGCTATACTGAAATGGAAATTTTATCATGGAGATAAAGGCAATGAAAAAAGAAAAAATCCGTATCGGCGTCGTTGGTCTCGGCGGCAGAGGGCAGGGCATGCTGGACCTGCTTCTCACAATTCCCGGCGTGGTCGTGCCCGCCGTGTGCGACCGTGTGCCGGAGCGCGCGGCAAGGGGCGTTGAGATCGTGAAGGAAAGCGAGACCTATTCCGGGTACGACGTGCGTTCCTATCTCGACCACCGCGAGCTGCTCGAAAAGGAGAAGCTGGACGCGCTGCTCATCATGACGACCTGGATCAGCCACGCCCGTGTGGCGGTGGACGGCATGCGCAAGGGCCTGCACGTGGCGATGGAGGTCGGCGGCGCGGCAAGCGTGGAGGAGTGCTGGCAGCTCGTGCACACGAGCGAGGAGACCGGCAGATTCTGCATGCTGCTCGAAAACTGCTGCTACGACCGCAAGGAAATGGCGCTGTTCAAAATGGTCAAGGAGGGGCTGTTCGGCGAGGTCGTCCATTGCGAGGGCGGCTACCGCCACGACCTGCGGGACGAGATCTCGCTCGGCCGCGAGAACATCCACGGCAGGCTCTATAACTTCATGAACCGCAACGGGGAGCTTTATCCCACGCATCAGCTCGGGCCGATCTGCAAGGTGCTCGATATCAACCGCGGCAACCGGATGCTCACGATCAGCTCGGTCGCGTCCAAGGCGGCGGGCCTCAACCGTTGGAACAAGCTCAACAAGGGCGAGGACCACGACCTGACGCATTATCCCTTTGCCGAGGGCGACGTTGTGACCAGTATCATCAAGTGCGCGCACGGCGAGACCATCCTGCTGAATCACGACTGCTGCCTGCCGCGTCCCTACAGCCGGGATTACGTGATCCAGGGCACCAAGGGCATCTTTAAGGAGGCGACGGAGCGCGAGCTGCGCTTCGCGTTGGAGGGCGTGACGAAGAACACGCACGAATATGAGGATTTCGGCGAGCGCCTGCCCGAATTCGAGCATCCGCTCTGGAAATGGTATATGGATGAGGGCGTCAAGGCCGGGCACGGCGGCATGGACTGGCTGGTGCTGTCCGCGTTTGCCGAGGCCGTGCGGGAGGACGCCGAGCCGCCGATCGACGTGTACGACACCGCGTCGTGGATGGTGATCACCGCGCTTTCGGAGCAGAGCGTCGCCATGGGCGGCATGCCTGTTCCGATCCCGGATTTTACGAACGGCGAATGGATCGACCGCAGACCCTTCCGGCGCGGGCGCTTCTGCGTCAACGCGGTCTGCGGGGAATGCTATGAGGAAGAGGAGGCGAGCCAATGAGCTATTATATCGGCGTGGACGTCGGCGGCGGCACGTGGATCGCGGGGGAGACCTTCCGTCTGGTGTATGACGACCTCTGCCTCGGGATGCGCGCGACCCTTTGCACGAAGCTGGTGACGGAGCGTTTTGAGATCCCTGCCACGCACGAAGGGCTTTTGTCTCTGATCCACCTTTACGAAGAGGAGGACCCGCAGTTCATCCGCGGTATGATAGACGTGTATTTCGACGCGCTTGCCCAGGGCGACCCCGCCGCGCGGCAGGTCGCGGACGTCATGGCGTCGCGCGGCGCCGCCTTCATCGCGGGGCACATCGGCAAGCGGCGGTTCGCCGGCGACGCGGTGGAGGTGATCCTGTCCGGCTCCATGCACACGAAGCTGGTCCCGGATTGGTACGTGGACCTTATGAAAGAAAAAACGGAGGCGCTGTCCGGCAGAAAGTGTGACTTCCGGCGCCTGACCGTTCCGCCCGTCACGGGCTGTATTAATTGGATCCTGGAGGAACAGCAGAAATGAAAGAGATCAACGTAACGGTGATCGGCTCCGGCTCGACCTATTGCCCGGAGCTGGTGGACGGCTTTTTGAAGCGGCAGGCTTCTCTGAAGCTTCGCCGTCTGGTGCTGATGGATATCGACGAACGCAAGCGCAGGATCGTGGGCAGCCTTTGCGAGCGCATGATCCGCGCGGCGGGCTGCGATACCGAAGTCGTGATGACGGACGATCTGGACGCCGCGCTCGTCGGCGCGGATTTCGTCGTCACGCAGATCCGCGTGGGCAAGCTCCCGGCGCGATATCTGGACGAGTCCATTCCCGTGAAATACGGGCTGATCGGGCAGGAGACCACGGGCATCGGCGGCTTTTTCAAGGCGCTGCGCACCATCCCCGTGATCGGGCATATCTGCGAGCGGATCGAGGCGATCTGCCCGGATGCCTGGCTCATCAACTTCACGAATCCCTCCGGCATCGTGACGGATTTTATCCTGAACCACACCAAAGTCAAGTGCCTCGGCCTTTGCAACGTGCCCATCGACATGCTGGACGATATCCGCGAAAACGTGGGGCAGGACGCCGAGATCACTTACTGGGTCACATCCGTGAAGAAGAACGGGGAAGAGGTGCTTTACAAACTCTTCGACGAGGGCTACGCGCCCAAGGTCATGGCGAACATCGTAGACGACGGCTTCGACGTGGATTGCCTGCGCGCCGTCGGCGGCTGGCCGTCCAGCTATCTGCAGTATTACTATAACCGCGAGGCAAAGCTGCGCCATCTGCGTGAGGACAAAAAGACCCGCGCCGAGGTCTGCATGGAGATCGAGGAGCAGCTTCTGAAAATGTATAAGGATGAGGAGCTGTGCGTCAAGCCCGCGCTGCTGGACAAGCGCGGCGGGCACAAGTATTCGCTTGCGGCGTGCTCCCTGATCGATTCCATCGCGAACGACAGGCGCGACGTGCACGTTGTCAATATCCTCAACCGCGGCACGCTGCCCTTTATGGCGGACGACGACGTGGTGGAGATCGCCGCTGTGATCGGGAAAGACGGCGCCGTCCCCGTGCCTGTGGAGCCGCACTGGAACCGGCACATCATGAGCCTGATGACGACCGTGAAGGCATATGAGAAATATACCGTCGAGGCCGCGATCACCGGCGACGATCTCGCGGCGTATAACGCCATGATGGTCCATCCCCTGATCGGCGACTTCGCGAACGCGAAGGCCTGCTACGAGGAAATGAAAAACGCGCACAGGGAATACCTGCCGCAGTTTCTGAGGGTGAAATAACATGCTGCCGAAACAGATCCGAACCGAAAAGCTGGACCGCGACTTTTTCAGCGACGGCGAAGGCGTGACGTGCATGCTCCGGCAGGGGGATTCCCTTGTCGTCGCCGGGCAGCGCGGGCTTTATCGCTTCACACCGGGCGCGCGGCTCAAGTATTCCGGGTACATGATGGGCGTTTTTGCGCTTGCAGAATGCGGCGGGCTGCTGTTCGTCGCCGCCGGCAGCGCCGTGCACGTCATTACAGGGTCGGCGAAAACGGAGCTCCCCTTCGATCGGCCGGTCAAAAAGCTGGCGGCGGGCGGAAACGCGGTGTACGCCCTGACGGAAAACGCGCTGTATCGGTATAACGGCGCGGATTTCGACCGCGTGCAGGACGTGGATTTCAAGCCCGTCGACCTTGCCGTCACACCGGACGGCGTCGCGTGGGTGCTGTGTGAGCATACGCTGCACAAGCTCTTTGCGAAGCGCGAGCGCTTCGGGTCCCGCTTCGTCGGCATGACCGGCATGCCCGCGGCGGCCATGCGCTGCCTGACCGTCGATTCCCTCGGCATGCTCTGGCTCGGCACGGACGACGGCGTGTATCTTTATGACGGCAGAAGCGAATGGATCGCGCCGGAGCTTCTTCCCGCGTTCCCGCGCTGCCCGATCAACGGGATCTCCTTCGGGAACGAAGCGGTCTTTTTCGCAACGCCCGTCGGGCTGTACGCCGCGACCGGCAGCGAGACCGCTTTTTACGGAAAGGGCAGATATCTGCTGGACGATCACGCCAACTGCGCTTTTGAAATGCCGGACGGCACGCTTTATATCGGCACGGCCGAGGGGCTTTCGATCCTGCGCTTTGAAAAAATGACCCTTGCGGAAAAGGAAGCGTATTTCCGTTCCCTGATCCCGCATTTTACAAGAGAATCCTACGTGACCAAACGGGTCGGTACGCAGAACGGCGACCTGACCTCCGGGGTGGTACAGATCACGGATAACGACGGGCTGTTCACCGCCGACTGGGTCGTGATCGAAAGCATGCGCTATGCGCTGACCGGGGATGAAAGCGCGCGGCGCAACGCACGGACGGCTATGCGGGGACTTTGGAAGCTGGAAACGGTGTCCGGCATCCCCGGCTTCCCGGCGCGCGCCTATCGCCGCCCCGGCGAGGACCGCTTCGGCAACGGCGATCCCGAATGGCACCTGACGAAGGATGACGTCGGTCCCGTCGAATGGAAGGGCGAGACCTCCTCCGACGAGCTTGTCGGGCATTTCTGGGCAAGCGCGTGGTATTACGATCTGGCGGCGGATGAAGACGACCGCCGCGTCATCGCCGAAAACCTCGGCGCGATCACGGAGCACATCCTCACCCACGGCTATACGCTGTGCGACGCGGACGGCTTGCCGACCTCCTGGGCGCATTTCGGGCCGGAGGACCTGAACGCCGACGAAAGCTGGTGCTGGGAAAAGGGCGTCAACGCCCTGGAGCTGCTCTCGTTCCTGCTGATCGCGCATCACGTGACGGGGAACGACCGCTATCTTTCCCTGCGGCAGGATCTGATCCGCCGTCATCACTACGCGCTCAACATGCTCTGCTACAAAAAAGACGACGCGCATTCCAGCCACATCGACGACCGTCTGACCGCCTATATCGGCACGCATTTCGCCCGGTATGAGACAGATCCCGCGCTCTTGCGCCTGTATCGGCTGGCGCTGCGGCGGCATTACGAATATATCCGCGACGAGCAGTATGTCTACGCTATGTGGCTGTACGCCTACGTCAGCGGGGACGAAGCGGATCTCTCGCTTGCGAAAAAAGCGCTTGCCGAATATCCGCTGGATCTCGGGTATCACGTGACGGACCTCTCCATCCGTCCCGACGCGCCCGCCGAGCCGCGCGCGCCGCTGTTCGGGGAAGCGCCCCACGCGGCGCATCCCTTCCGCATTCCGGAGCGGGTGACGGCGCCCATGCACGAGGGCGGCACGGATTTTGCTTGCGATCATGCCCGCACGATCCTGTCCCCCTGCTCGTGGCTGACCGCCTACTGGACGGGCCGCTATTTCGGCTTCCTGTCCGAATCCGATTGATCCCGCATGTTTTGCCCCGTTCCGGCATAGGCTGAAACGAGGTGAGAAATATGATCATCAGTATTGAAGAATTATCCCGCAGGGAGGTCATCAACGTCGAAACCGCCGCAAGAGTCGGGTACGTCAGCGATATGGATCTGAACACGGAGACCGGGGAGATCATCTCGCTCCTGGTCCGTTCTCCCGGCGGCATGTTCCGCACGCCGCCCCCGGTCAAGGTCCTGTATAAGGACGTGGTCCGGATCGGCGAGGAGACCGTGCTGGTCTCCAAGGTCTGCCCCGCGCCGCCCCCGCCGGGCAAACGCTCGCTTCTGGGGCTGCTCGGAAAATAAAAAAGAAACCCCGCAAGGGGAGGAAACAGAAAGGAGATCTCATATGCTCAACGCGCAGCAGATCAAAAGAATGACAGACAAGGTCCAGCGTTTTGCCGACGATCTGGAGTCCCGCCTTTTTGTGAAGGTCGGAGAGGTGCGGAACGTGGAATACGCCGTTGTGGACCGCCAATATCACGCCCTGCCCGAGGACGTGGCGTTTGCCGCTGCCGAGCCCGGCATGAAATGGTCGGGGGAGGGGAATTACTGCTGGTTCCACGGCACGTTCACGCCGGATGCGTCCCTTGACGGCAAAAAGCTGTTCGTCCGCCCGAAGATCGGCGGTTACGAAGCGATGCTGTTCGTGGATAAAAAGGTCTTCGGCAACTTCGCGACCAAAATCGTTTACACCGGGCACGGCAATCATTATTGCGATCTGCTCACCATGCGCGCCGCGGCAGGAACGCCCATCGACATTGCCATCGAATATTACGCGGGCCATAAGTATTACGGCTGCCATCCCGGCAACAAGCTTGTCTTCAAGGATTTCACCTTCCCCTACGACGGCGTGGAGATCTGTGTGAAGGACGAGGAGATCAACGACTACTATTTCGACCTGCTCACGGTATTGTCCCTGTATCAGGGGCTCGAGCGCGGGGATTCGTTCCGCAAGGGCGAGCTTGCCGACGCGCTGTACGAGGTCTTTGCCGGTGTGAATATGTCGCTGGACGATACGAGCGAGGAGGAGCTGCGCGAAGGCATCCGCCGCACGTCGCCGGTCCTCAAGCGCGTGCTTGCCGAAAAGAACGGCGACGACTCCGGTGAAGCGGGCATCATCGGCCATTCCCATATGGATACCGCCTGGCTCTGGCACGTGGGCGAGACCGTCAAAAAATGCGCGCGGACCTATGCGAACCAGCTCGCGCTGATGGAGGAATACCCGGATTATAAGTTCATCCAGTCCTCCGC
>CACZGD010000094.1 GCA_902780565.1 Oscillospiraceae bacterium | reverse complement strand
TACATGGAGACTTACGAAATCAGCGAATACGGTCGCGCCCCGACGCAGGAAGACCTCGATCTCCTTCTTGGCTGAGACAATGTCGCTGATCGCTGTAGTCGCGTCCTTCGCGCTGGCGGCGCATGGCGGATTACTCGGCGGACGACCTGCTTTGGAACCGTCCCGACGCCGACACGCGCTATTTCGAGGACCTCACGGTCGTGTTCGGGCACACGCCCACGCTCCGGTACGGGGAGGCGTATGCCGGGCGGATCCTGAAGACCCCGACCTGGATCAACATCGACGCGGGCGTCGGCTTCGGTTACGCGCCCGCCCTGCTGCGGCTGGACGATCTGCGGGCGTTTTATCTGGAATAAGACGGTCCCGCCGCGCGTGATATTCCGCATGGGCCGTCGGCAACCGGGAGGCAAACCGGCGCTCCCGCTAAAAAGAGAAAGAGAGAATGAAAATGACGATTCAGATCAACGAACCCGGCACGAAGGCGTTTTATAAGCAGGCCGTCAACGTGACGCTGCAGTCCGGCAGACTGCTCAAAAAGCCGACCTGCCGGATCAAAAACCTGTTTTTGCAGTATACGGTCCTCACCGCGGCATCCGCCCTGGCGCTGGCGCTGTGGTGCCTGATCCCGTTTCTGCGGCAGTCGAAGGAGGCTGTCCTGGCGATCGTCGCCCTTGCGGTGTGCCTGCTGATCAGCGGGGCGCTGCTGTTTTCGTTCTACCGGCTGCTGTTCACCATGCAGAGCAGCCGCCGCCCGTCCTGCCTCACGCTGGACGAGGGCGGTCTCGAGCTGAAAAAGGAGGGCGAAAACGCCCTGCGCTGCGAATGGAAAAGCGTCGCCTTCGTGCGGGTGCTGCCGCAGGGGATCTGCGTGGTGCTCAAGGCCCCGCTGCGCGTGGCGCTGCACGTCCAGCCGCCGTACGGCGAACAGGTCCTGCGCTATCTCGCGGAAAAACGCCCCGAGGTCGCGGTGATCGGGAAATAATCGGGAACCAATGGGGTTCCCGCGGCGCGCCGAAGCCGGACGCGCCAGCAAACGCCGCGAAAGCGACCGAAACGGCGCATGGATCTGCCGCTCACGTCCGTGTGCGGTTTTCTTTTGACTTTCTGTCGGGATCTTTGTTGTATCCGCGTTCTAATGTTAGTATTTTGACAATCTTTCTGCGCGAAATCACCGAAATTCCTTGACGGGGACAGGGCAAATATGGTATACTGAGCCGAATGGAGCCGGGCGGGGTTTCGTCCGGCTCCGGTACAACACAAAGCAGCGAGGTGGGACTATGGCGTCTCAGATCATGGAGACGATCGCCGCGACGGAGCGGGCGTGCGACGAAAAAAAGCAGGCCGCGAAGGAAAAAGCGACGGCGATCGCGGACGAAGCGCAGAAAAAGTGCGAGGATATGCGCGCCCAGGCGGCCGCGTTTGCGCGGGCAAAGGAGAAGGAGATCCTTGCCGACGCGGAGAAAAAAGCGGCGGCGCTGGTGGAAGCCGGGCGGGAAAAGAACCGCGCGGCGGGCGAAAGGCTGAAGGCCGAAAGCGAACCCCGTCGGCAGGCGGCGGTGAAGCAGACCGCGCTTTATCTGCTGGAGCTTGCGAAAAGGGGGTCGTAACGGTTGGCAAAATGTAAGGTCAAGGCCGTGCGGCTGGTCTCGCCCCTCTCCCAGAAGGCGGAGGTTCTGAACTTCCTGCAGGCGAAGGGGACCATGGAGATCCGGCAGGAGACCGCGCTGTCCCCGCCGCCCACGGACCCGGACGCCGAACGGGCGACCTTGAAGGAAGCCCTCGGCGCGATCGAAAAGGCGACGGCGGAGCTGGACGCCCGCGCGCCGGAGAAAAAGGGGCTGCTCTCCATGCTGGAGCCCCGGGAAGAAGTGGAAGAGACCGCCTTTTTCGGCGAAAAGGCGCGCGCCGAAGCGGCGCTGGAGACCGCGAAGACCCTGCTGGAGCTTGTGAAACAGGAAGCGGATCTCGGTGTGGAGCGCACGCGCCTGCAGACAAAGCTCGATCTGCTGGAGCCGTGGAAAACGGTATCGCCCGTCACGCGCGTGAGTCCCCGTGTTTCCGCCGTGACCGGCCTGATCCGGCGAAACGTGACGCGGGAGGAGATCCTGTCCGCCGTCGCGCGGGATTACCCGGAGATCGAGGCGGTGGAGGTCGAGCTGTACGACCTGCCGTCCGACATAACGGACCCGGTGGCGGGACCCACGATCCTGACCGCGTACTGTCTCACGGACGACGCGGAGGAGGTGGAGACTTCCCTGAAGAACTTCGGGTTTGTGAATGCGCCGGGCACGGACGCCGGGCCCTATGCCGAGCAGGCGGCGGCGGTTGAAGCCGCCCTTGCCGAAAACGAGGCGCAAAAGGAAAAGCTCGGCGACGAGATCCTTTCGTTTGCCTCCGCCCGGGCGGACCTGCGGTTCGCGGCGGACTACTATACGGCGCTGATCGGGCAGGTGGACGCGTCTTCGCTGCTCGGGCAGACGGAGCGCGTGTTCGTGGTCACGGGCTTTGCGGAGGGAAAGGACGCCGAAAAACTCAAGAAACAGGCGGAAAAACGCTTCGACGCGGCGGTGGAGCTCACCGACCCGGGGCCGGACGACGACCCGCCCGTGATCCTGAAAAACGGGTTCTTCTCCGCCCCCCTGCAGAATATCACCGGCATGTATTCGCTCCCGTCGAAGACGGATATCGACCCCACGTCCTTCATGTCGTTTTTCTATTACCTCTTCTTCGGCATGATGCTGTCGGACGCGGGCTACGGGCTTGTGATCGCGCTGGCGACCGGCGGGGTGCTGCTGTTCAAAAAGAACCTTGAGCCGAAGATGAAGAACACCATGAAGATGTATCTCTTCTGCGGGCTGTCCACGGTCTTCTGGGGGGCGATGTACGGAAGCTGGTTCGGCGACGCGCCGGCGGTCATCGCGCGGGAATTCTTCCACGCGCCTGCGGGCTTCAACCCCATGCCCCCGATCTGGACGGACGCGGTCACGGATACGATGAACGTGCTGATCATGTGCTTCATCTTAGGTCTCGCGCACCTGTTCTGGGGCGTGTGCATGAAGGGCTACACCGATCTCAAAAACGGACGGAAGCTCGACGCGGTATTCGACACGATCCCCACCTTCGTCACGGTCATCGGCATTGCGCCCATCTTCTTCGGGCTCTTCGTGCAGGATCACATTCCGGAGAATTATCCGGCGCTCGGCAGATTTCTTTACAACATCTTCATGGCGGTCCATACCTCCCTGTCGCAGGTGAATATGTATATTCTCATCGCGGGCCTCGCGCTCGTGATCTGCACGGCGGGGCGGCATTCCAAGGGGATCGTCGGCAAGGTCGGCGGCGGACTCTATGAAGTATACAGTCTGTTTTCGGGCTACCTCGGGGACGTGCTGTCCTACGCAAGACTGCTTGCGCTCGGCATGGCCACCGGCGTTATCGGGCAGGTCATGAACATGCTCGGCACGCTGCCGAAGAATCCCGTTATCAAGATCCCGGCGTTTATCCTCGTGTTCATCGCCGGGCACGTGGCGAATCTTGCGATCAACCTGATCGGCGCCTACGTACACACGAACCGACTCCAGTACGTGGAGTTCTTCAGTAAATTTTACGAGGGCGGCGGCAGAGCCTTCGTCCCGTTTGAGGCCACCACAAAATATTACAGGTTCAAGGAGGAACAGTGAATCATGGGAAACGGTCTTGCAATTTTCTTCATCATTTTGGGCGCGGTGCTTGCCGCGGGTCTGTCCGGTATGGGCTCCGCCAGAGGCACCTCATTGGTCGGCCAGGCGGCTGCGGGCGTGGTGTCGGAGGATCCCTCCAAATTCGGTAAGGTCCTGATCCTGCAGGTGCTTCCCGCCACGCAGGGCCTTTACGGTCTGCTCATCGCCATCCTCACCCTCAGCTTTTCCGGCGTCATGGGCGGGAACGGAAACGTCCATTACGAATGGTATCAGGGGCTCGCGTTCTTTGCGGCGGATCTGCCCATGGCCGTGGTCGGTTATTTCTCGGCCATCCATCAGGCAAAGGCGGCAGCGGCGGGCGTCGGCATCGTCGCCAAAAAGCCCAATGAATCCGGTAAGGCGATCACCTTCGCCGCGCTGGTGGAGACCTACGCCATTCTGGCCCTGCTGATTTCCGTCTTGTCCCTGAGCGCGCTGCAGGGCATGTTTGCCGCGTAAATCCAACATCACGGAGGAACCCTTATGTCCGGTCTGGAAAAAATAACCGCCCGTCTCACGTCCGATACCGAGGCGGAATGCGTGACGCTGATCGAAACGGCGGAGGAAAAGGCCGCTTCCAGGATCGCCGCCGCGCAGAAGGACGGCAACCGGCAGATCGAGGAGGCCGCGTTCGAGGCGCATAAAAAGGCGGCCGCCGTGCTGCAGCGCGCCGAAAGCCAGGTGCGCTCGGAAGCGCGCGCCGCGTCGCTGCAGGCAAAGGTCGAGCTGATCGACGGCGTGCTGGACGCCGCGAAGGAGAGCCTGCATAGCCTCTCGCCGGATAATTATTTTCATACCCTCGCGTCGCTTGCGAAGTCGAACAAGCAGCCCGGCACGGGCGAAATGCGTTTATCAAAGGCGGATCTGACCCGTATGCCCACGTGGTTCATCGACGAGGTGGGCGAGCGGGTGCGGGTCAGCCCCGTGCCCGCCGAGATCAAAGACGGCTTCATCCTGCGCTACGGCGACGTGGAAATGAACTGCACGCTGGACGCGCTGTTTGCCGCCCACCGGGAGGCGCTGCGCCTGAAGGCGAACGAGCTGCTCTTCGGCTGAGGGGAGGCGACAACATGAAGGATACCGCATACGCCTTTGCCGTCGGCAGCGTGCGCGCGCGCGAAAACGCGCTGCTCACGCGGGAGGAGCTTTCGTCCCTCGTCGCGGTGCGGGACGAAAAGGAGCTTTTGCGCCGGCTCGGCGAAAAGGGCTGTCTGAACGCCGCGGGCGAGCCGGATTTCAGCCGCCGGGCGGCCGAAACGTGGGCGTATATCGAAAACCTGCTGCCCGACAAACGCGTCTTTGATCCGGTGCTGATCCTGAACGATTTTCACAATCTCAAGGTCCTTGTCAAGGCGCTGATCGCCGAGCGGGACCCCGCCCCCATGCTTCTGTCCCCGAGCCTTTATGATCCGAACGACCTGAAGGCCGCGGTCTTCGCGCGCGAGAACGACAAGCTGCCGGAGCGCCTGCGCCACGCGCACCGCTCCGCCTACCGCATTCTGACCAAAACGGGCTTTTCGCAGTTGGCGGATTCCGTGGTGGACCGCGCCGCGCTGGAAAACAGCATGGCGCTGGCGAGGGAATACGGAGACGGGACCCTGATCCGCTACACCGAGGCCTACGCCGCCGCGGCGGACCTGCGGGTGTTTGTGCGCTGCATCGCGGCGGGCAAAGAAAAAAGCTTTATGAACCGGGCGGTGGCAGAAACGCCGCTCTTTGATAAAACCGCCGCGCTGGACGCGGCAGGGGAGGGGCTGCCGGCGCTGCTGGATTTCCTTGCGCCGACGCCTCTGGCGCCGCTTGCGCACGCGCTGCGGGAAAAGGACCCCGCGTTTGAAGCAAAGTGTGACGCGTTCGCGGCGAAAACGCTGGACGCGGGGCGATCGGACGCCTTCGGCGTGGCGCCGGTGCTGCGCTATTACCTGCGGGCAGGGGAGGAGATCCGCAATCTCCGGATCCTGCTGACCGGCAAGCTGAACAACCTGCCGGAGGAAACCATCAGAGAAAGGATGCGCTTGGGCTATGTATAAGATCGGCGTCATGGGCGACCATGACAGCATCTACGGCTTCGCGGGCGTGGGGCTGGACGTGATCCCGCTCACCGACCCGAAGGAGGCCGCGCGCTTCCTGCGCGAGCACGCCGGGGACTATGCGATCCTGTATATCACCGAGGCGCTGGCGTCTCAGATGGAGGCGGAAATTTCACGGTACGATTCCGCCGTCACCCCCGCCATTATCCCGATCCCGGGGGTGCGGGGCAACACGGGCGCGGGGCTCAGGCGCGTGAGTGAAAACGTGGCCAAGGCCGTCGGCAGCGATATCGTGCAGTAAAGGGAGGAACCTATGAGTACAGGCAGAATCATCAAGGTCGCGGGACCCTTAGTCATCGCCGAGGGGATGCGCGACGCGAATATGTTCGACGTGGTGCGGGTATCCGACAAGCGTCTGATCGGCGAGATCATCGAAATGCACGGCGACAGAGCCAGCATTCAGGTGTATGAGGAAACGGCGGGGCTCGGCACCGGCGAAAAGGTGGAGTCCACCGGTATGCCGCTGAGCGTGGAGCTTGGGCCGGGTCTCATCACCGGGATCTACGACGGCATCCAGCGCCCGCTGGAAAAGATCCGCGCCGTGGCGGGCAACAACCTGACCCGCGGCATCGAGGTCCCCTCGCTCGACCGTGATAAAAAATGGCATTTTCAGCCTGCCCTGCAGGCAGGCGCCGCCGTGGAGCCCGGGGATATCCTCGGCTGGGTGCAGGAGACCGCCGTGGTCAGACACGCCATCATGGTCCCCGTGGGCGTGAAGGGGACGCTGAAACGCCTGACTGCAGGCGACTATACCGTGACCGACGTCATCGGCACGGCGGCGACCGACGCGGGCGAAAAAGACCTGACCTTAATGCAGAAATGGCCCGTGCGGCGGGGCAGACCCATCCGCCGCAAGTTATCTCCCGATATGCCGCTGGTCACGGGGCAGCGCGTGGTGGATACCCTGTTCCCGATCGCCAAGGGCGGCGTTGCCGCCATTCCCGGACCCTTCGGCTCGGGCAAGACCGTGACGCAGCACCAGCTCGCCAAATGGGCGGAGGCGGATATCGTGGTCTATATCGGCTGCGGCGAACGCGGCAACGAAATGACGGACGTGCTCAACGAGTTCCCGGAGCTCATCGACCCCCACACGGGCAAATCCCTGATGGAGCGCACCGTCCTGATCGCGAATACCTCCGATATGCCCGTGGCGGCGCGTGAGGCTTCGATCTATACCGGCATCACGATCGCGGAATATTTCCGCGATATGGGCTATTCCGTCGCGCTGATGGCGGATTCCACCTCCCGTTGGGCGGAGGCGCTGCGCGAAATGAGCGGCCGCCTCGAGGAAATGCCCGGCGAGGAGGGCTACCCCGCCTACCTCGGCTCGCGCCTCGCGCAGTTCTATGAGCGGGCGGGCCGCGTGGAAACGCTGGGCGCCTCCCCGCGGGAAGCGTCGCTGTCCGTCATCGGGGCGGTCTCCCCGCCCGGCGGCGATATTTCGGAGCCCGTGTCGCAGGCGACCCTGCGCATCGTCAAGGTCTTCTGGGGGCTGGATTCGGCGCTGGCGTATAAGCGCCACTTCCCGGCGATCAACTGGCTGACCTCCTATTCGCTGTATGCGGACTCCCTCGGTCCCTGGTTCAACGAGCACGTCTCCCCCGAGTGGATGACCCTGCGCGGGCGGCTGATGGCGCTGCTCAGCGAAGAGGCGAGCCTGGAGGAGATCGTCAAGCTCGTCGGTATGGACGCGCTCTCGCCCGAGGACCGGCTGAAAATGGAGACCGCAAGATCCATCCGCGAGGACTTTCTGCACCAGCTTGCGTTCCACGAGGTGGATACCTATACGTCGCTCAGAAAGCAGTACCTGATGATGAAGCTCGTGCTGCTGTATTACGACCGCGGCTTCGACGCCCTGCAAATGGGCGCGGATATCGAAACGCTGGCGTCGCTCCCATCGCGTGAGGCGATCGGCCGTTTCAAATACGTGGAGGAAGCGAAGATCGAAGCGGAATACCGGCGCGTCAGCGCCCTGATCGCCGCCGAGATCGACGAAGCTGCCGCCGGAAGGGAGGAGGATTTCTGATGCCCAAGGAATACCGCACGTTACAGGAGGTCGCGGGGCCGCTGATGCTGGTCCGCGACGTGGAGGGCGTAAAATACGAGGAGCTCGGCGAGATCGAGCTTGCGAACGGCGAAACGCGGCGCTGCCGCGTGCTGGAGGTCAGCGGGACCAACGTGCTTGTGCAGCTCTTTGAAAACTCACAGGGTATCAACCTGTCGTCCTCCAAGATCCGTTTTCTCGGACGGCAGATGGAGCTGGGCGTCTCGCCCGATATGCTCGGGCGCGTGTTCGACGGCCTCGGCCGCCCCATCGACGGCGGGCCGGAGCTGATCCCGGAAAAGCGCATGGACGTGAACGGCACGCCCATGAACCCGGCCGCGCGCGCCTATCCGCAGGAATTCATCCAGACCGGCGTGTCCGCCATCGACGGGCTCAACACCCTGGTGCGCGGGCAAAAGCTGCCCATCTTTTCCGCGTCGGGACTCCCGCACGCGCAGCTTGCCGCACAGATCGCGCGGCAGGCGAAGGTCCGGGGCAAAAACGAGCAGTTCGCGGTGGTGTTCGCCGCCATGGGCATCACGTTCGAGGAGCAGGACTATTTCGTCAAATCCTTCCGGGAGACCGGGGCGCTGGACCGCACCGTCATGTTCACGAATCTGGCGAACGACCCCGCCGTGGAGCGCATCGCCACGCCCCGCATGGCGCTCACCGCCGCCGAGTATCTGGCGTTTGACCTCGGTATGCACGTGCTGGTCATCTTAACGGATATCACGAACTACGCGGACGCGCTGCGTGAGATCTCCGCCGCGCGCAAGGAGGTCCCGGGCCGTCGCGGCTACCCCGGCTATATGTATACGGACCTTGCGTCGCTCTATGAGCGCGCCGGGCGGCAGAAGGGGAAGGACGGCTCCGTCACCATGATCCCGATCCTCTCCATGCCGGAGGACGATAAGACCCACCCGATCCCGGACCTGACCGGCTACATCACGGAGGGGCAGATCATCCTGTCGCGTGAGCTCTACCGCAAGGGCGTCACCCCGCCCATCGACGTGCTGCCGTCGCTCTCCCGCCTCAAGGATAAGGGCATCGGCGAGGGCAAGACCCGCAAGGACCATTCCAACACCATGAACCAGCTCTTCTCCGCCTACGCGCGCGGCAAGGACGCCAAGGAGCTCATGGTCATTCTGGGCGAGGCGGCGCTGACCGAGATCGATAAGCTCTACGCGAAATTTGCCGACGAATTCGAAAAGCAGTACGTCAGTCAGGGCAACGAGACCGACCGCAGCATCGAGGAGACCCTCGACCTCGGCTGGAAGCTCCTGAAGATCCTGCCCCGCAGCGAGCTGAAGCGGATTTCGGACGCGCTGCTGGAAGAATACTACGATAAAATGTAAACTATCAGATGCGGAATGCGGCATTCCGTCATCGTTTGATCCGACACGTAACATCTACCGGACTTTGAGGTGATCCCATGGCAAGACTCAACGTAAATCCCACCCGAATGGAGCTGACGAACCTGAAGCGCAAGCTTGTGACCGCGCGGCGGGGGCATAAGCTCCTGAAGGATAAGCGCGACGAGCTGATGCGGCGTTTCATGGACGTCGTGCGCGAGAACAAGGCGCTCCGGCGCAAGGTGGAGGAAAACCTGCGGCAGGCGTCCGCGCTGTTCGCGGGGGCGAAGGGCGTGCTCGGCGACGAGACTGTGGAGGCCTCCCTCCTGCTGCCGATGCGGAAAATGGAGCTGACCGTCGGTCAGCGGAACGTCATGAGCGTGCTGATCCCGCGCTTTTCGGCGCAGGACGCGGACGACGGCGAAGCGGACAACTGTCCCTACGGCTTCGCGTTCACCTCCACGGCGCTGGACGAGGCGCTGGGCTATCTGTCGTCCGTGATGGGGGAGCTGCTGCGCCTTGCCGAGATCGAAAAGTCCTGCCAGCTTCTGGCGGACGAGATCGAAAAGACCCGGCGGCGCGTCAACGCGCTGGAGCACGTGATGATCCCGCAGTACGAGGAGACCATCAAATACGTGCAGATGAAGCTGGAGGAAAACGAACGCGGCGCCACCACCCGGATCATGAAGGTCAAGGATATGATGGTGCAAAAGCAGTTCGCGGAAAACGCCGCAAACGGACTGTAAAGCTTGGGGCTGCCCGGGGGCGGTTCTTTCCGTGCGTCGGACGGCGGTTGCGGCTGCGCCGCGATAGCAAGATGCCTTTGAAAGCGGGATGCTTCGGCGTCCCGTTTTTTTGTCGATGCAAAACGCAGGCAACACACGAAAATGAAGAATGATACAGGTCTTTTGCCTTTGGCTCTTGGTCCCTGACCCCTGACCCCTGACCTCTGCCTGCCCCTGGCCCCTGTTAAAATGCCGACCGCAGGTCCCGCCCCTGGCCCGGCCTCTGGTCCCTGTTAAAATGCCGACCTCAGGTCCCGCCCCTGGCCCCTGGTCCCTGGTCCCTGACCTCTGGTCCCCGGTCCCTGCCAAACTTTTCCCAAAAATCGACAAAAATATATTGACAAACGATAAATAATAGTGTATGCTATCCCATGAAAGGACGTGTTGCCTATGAAACGCAGGGGCAGCGTATGGCTCTGCTTTGGGATCTGCATCTTTTTTGCGGTTGTGCTTGCCGCGCTGACGGCGACGTTCCCGTGGTTTTTCCGGTGGCTCTACGTGGACTACCACAACCTGAACGGCGCGAACGCCGTCACGCTGGCGAACGTGAAGACCGTGACGTGGGCGTTTTATCTGTGCGTCCCGTTTGCGGGGGCGGCGCTGTTTTGCCTGATCTCCCTCATGTGGGAACTGTTGCGCGGGCGGGTCTTCACCCGCAAAAACGTGCGCTTCCTCGGCGCGGTGACGTGGTGCTGCCTGGGGGTGGCGCTGGTCACGGGCGGCTTCGGCTGGCGTTACGTGCCGCTGTTCATCATCACGCTTGCCATGGGCGTGGTCGGGGTGCTGGTCAAGGTGGTGGAAAATGTCATGGCGGCGGCGGTGTCGCTGCGCGAAGAGAACGACCTGACGATATAGGAGGGGCGCGTATGATCGTGATCAATCTGGACGTCATGCTCGCGAAGCGCAAAATGCCCTCCGGGGAGCTGGCGAAACGCATCGGGATCACGCAGGCGAACCTGTCGATCCTGAAAACCGGCAAGGCGAAGGCGATCCGCTTTTCGACCCTGTCTGCGATCTGCCGGGAGCTCAGATGCCAGCCCGGCGATATTCTGGAATTTACGGAAGGGGAGGACGAGAAGGATGAATAAGGAGGAAGAACTGCGCACGGCGCAAGGGGCCGAGGGCCGGGGGCCGGGGGCCGAGGGAATGCAGCCGGGACCGATGGGACCGGCGGAACAGCTCCCGCCGAACGGGCAGCCTTTGAACGCGGGGCAGATCCCGCCGAACGGACAGTCAATGAACGCGGGGCCGCTCCCACCAAATGGACAACCCCTAAACGCGGGGCAGATCCCGCCGAACGGGCAGCCTTTGAACGCCGGGCAGGGGCAGGGCGGCTATGCGCCCTATCCGTACCCGGCGACGGCGGGATACCCCTACACCCCGCCTGCGGCGCCGCGCGTGAGAAAGCCGCAGCGCCCGGATTACCCCCTTACAAAAGTGGACGTGCTGATGGCGGGGCTGTCGGTCGTGCTGTCGGTCTTCGGCGTGGCGGCGAGCTTTTGGGGCGGGTTCCGCTTCGGGTATACGATCTCCTACGCGCTCACGTTCCTGATCTTCGCGATCTATTTCCGCGCGGAGCGCAAAAAGGCGACGCCGTTCGCCATGCTCACGGGGCTGCTGTCGTTTGCGATGGCGGGCACGTTCACGCTCACGTCGAACGTGGAGATCCGTCTCCTGTCCGTCTTCGGCATGGGGATCGGCGGGGTGCTCTATCTCTCGTCGCTGTCCGGCTCCAAGCGGGTGGCGGGGGACCTCGGTCCGCTCAAAACGGTCGCCGCCGCGATCGGGGATACCGTCACCAACAGCGTGCGCGCGCTCAGAAGCCTCATTTCGTCCGAGAACAGCAGGACCCGCACGCTCAGCAAGGTCTTTTTGGGGCTGCTGATCTCCCTGCCGCTGCTCGTGGTCGTGGTGCCGCTGCTCATGCAGGCGGACTTCGCGTTCGAGGGACTGGTCAGGAGCCTGTTTTCGGACCTCGCCGTGCGGCTGGTCCAGCTCCTGCTGGGGCTGCTGCTCACGCCCCTGCTGCTCGGCTTCGCCTATTCCTCCAAATACCGGGAGGAGCACGTCGTCGGCAAAAAGGCACATAAGGGCGCGGACCCGGTGCTGCTGAGCGCCATCCTCGGGGCGCTTTCGGTCGTGTATCTGCTGTATCTGCTCGCGCAGTTCGGCTACTTTTTCGGCGAAAAGCCGGAGGGCTTCAGCCTGTCGGAGTATGCGCGGCGCGGGTTCTTTGAGCTGTGCGCCATCGCGGCACTGAACTTCGTGGTGCTCTATACCGTGGTGCTGATCTCCCGCAAAAAGGAGGACGGCAGGCTGCCCGGGCTCGTGCGGGGCTTCGGCACCTTCATCGGGCTGTTCACGCTGGTCATCACCGGCACGGCGCTGGCGAAAATGGGGCTGTATATCGGCGGCTACGGGCTCACGGTGCTGCGCGTGTCCACGTCCGTGTTCATGATCTTTCTCGCGGTCGTGTTCGTGTGCCTGATCCTGCGGCTGTATTTCGCCAAGGTCAACGTCCTCAGGGCGGTCATCGTGTCGGCGCTGGCATGCCTGACCGTGCTGGGACTCGGCAACGTGAACCGCGTCGTGGCGAGGTATAACGTGGAGGGCTATTATGCCGGCAGGCTGGAGACGCTGGACGTGCGCTACCTCGGCAGGCTCGGGGACGAGGGCGTCGTGGCGCTGGCGGACGTCGCCACGCGCGAAAGCAAAGCGGAGGACGGCAAAACCGAAATGGACGCGCTTTGGGTCCTTGCGCGCGGGCTCCGGAATTACTATGATATCGATATCGACGAGGCGGATCAGGCCCACGTGCTGGGGCGCACCCGCACCAAGTTCTCGCAGAAAAGTCTGCCCGGCGCGGAAGCCTACGCCGCCATCGAAGCGCTGCCGGAGGCGCAGTATGACGGCTTGCTGCAGATCTTCGTCGGCATTTCCAACGACGAATGGGTGTATTATGAATGGTGGGAGCAGTATGACAGCAGCCCTGCCGATACCTGAAAAACGGGACGCCGCGGCGTCCCGTTTTTTGTCGTGGGACGTTGTGGGTCCGAACCCGGTCGGGTATAACGGGACGGGTGCAAAACCACGGTAGCACGGCACCTCAGTGCCGTTCGGTGCAATGTAATTTTTCAAATACCTCCCG
>CACZGD010000093.1:3361-13788 GCA_902780565.1 Oscillospiraceae bacterium | reverse complement strand
GGACCTGGACCATATGGCGGAGGAATGCAGGAAGATCCTGCAATCCGGGGAGTCGGAAGACCTCGATATGCTGTTTGCAATGGGCGGCTCGTCCGGAGGCGCAAGGCCAAAGGTCATGATCCGATCGGGCGATGAGGACTGGATCGTCAAGTTCCCCTCCTCCGGCGATCCCGTGGATATTGGACGGATGGAGTATGATTACAATCTTTGCGCCGCGGCGTGCGGGATTCAGGTTCCCGATGTGAAGCTCTTTCCATCGAATCGATGCGCTGGGTACTTCGGCGCAAAACGCTTCGACAGGGAAATGACGCCGTTCGGGGAGAAGAAAGTTCACATGGCCTCGGCTTCTGCGCTGCTGGAAGTTTCCCACCGCGTACCGTCCCTGGATTACACCTCACTGATGGGGCTGACATGGCAGCTGACACGGCAGGCGGATGAGCTGCTGAGAATGTATACGTTGATGTGCTTCAATGTGTTCGCCCACAACCGGGACGATCATTCGAACAATTTCAGCTTCTTATGTGTGGACGGGACATGGCGGATGGCGCCCGCTTATGATTTGACCTACTCAAACTCCATGGGCGGTGAGCATGCAACCACCATCGCGGGAGAGGGACGGAACCCTTCTGTGAAGGACATCCTTTCCGTGGCGAAAAAGGCGGGCATCACGCGCTCAAGCGTCGGCGTACACGTCTCGAACCTGATGAAAAAGGGCTATCTTGCCGGGCGTGGCTACGTGCTGGGCAAGCAGGCGGACGCGGCGGTCGTCGGCGGCGTGAACGTGGATATCGGCGGGCAGCCCTTCGGGCGGCTGCTGCCGCGGGATTCCAATCCCGGCGCGGTGCGCACGGCGCTGGGGGGCGTGGGGCGCAACATCGCGCACAATCTCGCCCTGCTCGGCGCAAGGGTCCGGCTTGTGACCGCCTTCGGGGACGACGAAAACGCCGCGAAGCTCGAAAAAAGCTGTCAGGCGCTCGGCGTCGATACCGGCGCGTCCGGGCATTTCCCGGGGGAGCGCACGAGCACCTATCTTTATATCGCGGACGAGACCGGGGATATGGCGCTGGCGGTCGCGGATATGGAGATCTACCGGCACCTGACGCCCGCGTTTCTGTCGTCGCGCCTGCAGCAGGTGAACGCCGCCCGCGTGGCGGTGGCGGACACGAACATCCCCGCCGAATCCCTGCGCTTTCTCAGTGAAAAGCTCACGGTCCCGCTGTTTGTGGACCCCGTCAGCGCGGCGAAGGCAAAAAAGCTGACCGGCTGCCTTGCCGGGATCCACACGCTCAAGCCGAATCTGGTCGAGGCCTCGCTGCTCTCGGGCGTGGAGATCCGCGAAACGCGGGACGCCGCCGCTGCCGCCGAGGCGCTGCTGCGAAAGGGCGTCGGGCGCGTATTCCTGTCCCTCGGGGCGGAGGGCGTTTACGCGGCGGACGGCAGGCACGCCGGGTTTTTCCCGCCGGTCCCGGCGCAGGTCGTCAACACCACAGGCGCCGGGGACGCGTTCATGGCGGGGCTGGTCTGTGCCTATCTGGACGGCCTGAATTTTGAAGATACCGTGCGCTTCGCCTCCGCCGCTGCCGCCGTCGCCGCCGAAAGCGAGCAGACCATTGCGCCGGATATGAGCGTTGAAAGGGTCAGGGCAGCGCTTTGCGCTGCTGAAACCGGGTGCGCGGGTACACGGGCGCACGGGACCGGAACGGAAAATTAAAATCACAACCAACATCAATAAAGGAGAGTTTTTATGTATCAGCAATATCTCGATCTGAGTCCGGAAGTCAAAGCGGCGCTGGAGGCGGGCAAGCCCGTCGTCGCGCTGGAATCCACCATCATTTCCCACGGCATGCCCTATCCGAAGAACGTGGAAACGGCGCTGTCCGTGGAGAAGATCATCCGTGAAAACGGCGCCACGCCCGCCACGATCGCGATCATCGGCGGACGGCTGAAGGCCGGTCTCACGCCCGAGGAGATCGAATACTTCGGCAAGAAGGGGACCGCCATCACCAAGGCGTCCCGGCGCGATCTCGCCATGCTCGTCGCCCGCGGCGAGGACGGCGCCACCACCGTGACCACCACCATGATGATCGCCCACATGGCGGGCATCAAAATCTTTGCCACCGGCGGCATCGGCGGCGTGCACCGCGGGGCCGAGACCACCATGGATATCTCGGCGGACCTGGAGGAGCTGGCGAACACACCCGTCATGGTCATCTGCGCCGGGGCGAAGGCGATCCTCGACCTCGGGCTCACGCTGGAATATCTGGAGACGCACGGCGTGCCAGTGCTCGGCTACGGCACCGAGGAGCTGCCCGCGTTCTATTCCCGTCATTCGGGGCTGAAGGTCGATTACCGCGTCGACAGCCCCGAGGAACTCGCGAAGGCGTTTTACGTGCAGTCCGCGCTCGGGCTCAAGGGCGGCATGCTGGTCACGAACCCCATCCCGGAGGAATACGCGATGGACGGCACCGCGATCAACGACGCGATCGAGACCGCGCTGAAGATGATGAACGAGCGCGGCATCCACGGCAAGGAATCCACCCCCTTCCTGCTGGCGACGGTCAAGGACCTCACCGGCGGCGAAAGCCTGGAATCCAACATCCGGCTGGTGTATAACAACGCCGCGCTGGCGGCGAAAACGGCCGCCGCGCTCAACGCCCTGCAGTAAGGGGCTCTCCCCGCCATAGAACGCTGCCGGAGAGGGACGCTTTTGTCCCCCTCCGGTTTTGTCGTATCCGCGGACAAAAAACGGCAGGGTCCGTGCGGTTTCGCCCGATTTTTACCTTGCTTTTTGCGCGCGTATCTGTTACAATGACAACAGAAATCCGATAAAGGGAGCGATGGTATGGCAAAGCTGACGTGCAAGATGTGCGGCGGGGAGATCGTCTCCTCTCCGTATGCAAAGCTGGCGACCTGCGCGGCCTGCCGAACGGTGCAGACCGTGCCCGCGGGGGAGGACGCGCAGAAGACCGCGCGATTCAACCGGGCGAACAAGCTGCGCATGGACGGGCGGTTCGACGAGGCGGCTGAGGCGTATGAAACGCTGGCCGCGGACTACCCGGACGACGCGGAGGGGTATTGGGGCAAATGCCTGTCGAAATGCGGCGTTGTGTATCGGGACGCCCCGGGCGGGCGCAAAACGCCGGTTTGCCGCCGCGTTTCCTTTGCGTCGGTCACGCAGGACCCGGATTACGGCGCGGCGCTGTCTCACGCGGAGGCTGCCGCCCGCGCGGTCTATCTGAAGCAGGGCGCCGAGATCGCCGCGGCGCAGCGCGCGGATCTGGAGATCGTGCGCGCCGAGCAGCCCTACGACGTGTTCCTGTGCGCCGACAAGCGGGACGGCGAGCGCGCCGGGGAGCTGTGTCGGCAGTTGACGGACGAGGGCTACCGGGTCTTTTACGAGGACGTCACGCTCGCGGACAAAACCGACGCGGCGCACGAGCCCTTCGTGTTCGCCGCGCTGCACTCCGCCAAGGCCATGCTGGCGGTCGGCACGTCGAAGGAGCGCTTTTCCGACGCGGCGGCAAAAAGCGAATGGTCCGAATTTCTGGCGCTCACGCAGGCGGACAGCCATAAGCTCCTGATCCCGTGCTATCAGAATATGCGGGCGGAGGAGCTGCCGCAGGCGCTTGCCGGGCTGCAGGCGCAGGATATGAGCGGCGACGATTTCACGATGGACCTGCTGCAGGCGCTCACCGCGGTGCTGCCGCCGAAAAAAACGCTGCTGGCCGCCGCCGCGCGGGAGGCTGAGTCCTACGGCGCCCCGGAAACGCCCTACGGCGCCCCGGAGGGGCAGTCTTACGGGCAGCCCTATGGCGGGCAGGAGGGGCAGCTCTATGCGCCCGACCCGCAGGCTTACGCCGCGCCGGAGGGGAAGTCTTACGGGCAGCCCTACGGCGGGCAGGAGGGGCAGCCCTACGCGCCCGACCCGCAGGCTTACGCCGCGCCGGAGGGGAAGCCCTACGGGCAGCCCTACGGTGGGCAGGAGGCGCAGTCTTACGGGCAGCCCTACGGTGGGCAGGAGGCGCAGCCCTACGCGCCGGAATACTACGCGCAGGGGCAGCCGTCTTATTATGGAAATCAGGGGGGTCCCGCCGGGGCGTACGGGGAGCAGCCGTATGCGCCGCAGGAGGCGGAGTCCCTTTCGCCGGACCCGCAGGCCTACGCCGGACCGGCGCAGCCGCGCTTTGCCTACGGCGCCCCCGTAAGCGAGGGGCGGGAAGCGCCGCCCGCGCTCCCCGAGGAGCCTGCCGAAAAACCGGAATCCGGCTCGAAGAAAAAACTGATTGCGATCGTCGGCGGCATTGTCGCGGCGCTCGTTGTGATCGGCGCGGTCGTGGCGGTACTGCTTGTCATGCGGTCCCGCAATACGGTCAAACTGCCGGAGCCCGAGCCGTCGACCGTCCAGCCGACCACGCTTCCACCCGCCACGACCGAGCCCGTGACGCAGCCCGTCACGGAGGCGACCACCGAAGCGCCCGCGCCGACGCCGGAGTTCAAGCCCTATACCGACGGCGTTCCCTATCTCAGCTATCGGGACGGCGGCTCCTACGCCCGGCAGGACGACGAAACGGTCTACCGGCACGTCCTCGGCGGGTTCGGGGAGCTGCTGGAGCAGGCGCAGGCAGCAAAGACCGCCGAAGACCGCCTTGTGCTGATGGCGCAGGCGGAGGCGTATCTGCTGGATTCCGCCGCCGTGCAGCCCACGACCTCGCAGGGCGGGCAATATGCGATCACGCACGCCGCGCCCCACACCGTTCCCTATCTGAGCTATTCGCTTGCGGACCGGTACGACAGGACCGTGCTGACGAATGAGCTGATCACGGCCGCGGATTATGAAGCCCTCACGGCGCAGTGGCAGAAGGCGCGCGCGGGGCAGGGGACCTATGACCCCGCCGGGTACCTGCTGGCGCAGGGCTATACTTTCAACCGGACCTGCAGACTGGGGCTTTCCGACGTTCCCGAAACGCTGGACCCCGCGGCCGCCGGGACCGCCGATCTCAACTTCCTGATCAACGCGTTCGACGGTCTTGTCCGTTATGACTTCCTCGGCAATCCGCAGCCCGCGATCGCAAGCTCGTGGGACGTGTCCGCCGACGGCAAAACCTATACCTTCCATCTGCGCGACGACGTGTATTGGGTCAGCGCGGCGGGCGAGCGGATCGCGCCCGTCACGGCGTGGGATTTCGTGGCAGGCTTCCGTCACGCGCTGGACGCGCAGGGCGGCTATGAATTCATCGTGGACAACCTCATCGTCGGCGCGACGGATTATTATATGCTCGGCGGCAGCTTCGACGACGTCGGCTTCCGGGCGAAGAACGATACCACGCTCGAGATCAGGCTGGAAGCCCCCGCGCCGTATTTCCTGTCCACCCTTGCCTATCCCATCTTCCTGCCGATGAACGCGTCCTTCTACGAGGCGCACGGCGGCAGCTACGCGAACCCCGCAGACCTGTCGAGCCAGATTTACTGCGGTCCGTACCTTGTCACGGCGTGCTCGGCGGAGACGGGCGTCGTGTGCGAGGCGAACCCCTATTATTATGACAGGGAAAGCGTCACCGTCGATTCGATCCGTTGGACCGTGGACGGGGACGCGACGGGCGAGGCGCTTTACCGCGCGGTGCTGAACGGTGAACGCGTCGGCGTGACCCTGACCGGCGACCTGCCGGAGCTTGCGCGCGCGGACGGGACCCTCGCGCAGTACGGGGTCGTGACCCCTACGAACAGCGTCACCTATTTCAGCGCGCTCAACGTCAACCGCGGGACCTTCCGTCTGGAGAACGGCGAAGCGGCTTCCGCCAAGCAGTATGACGAAACCGCGAAGATCGCGGCCGCCGCAGCCCTGTCCAACCGGGATTTCCGCAAGGCGCTGACCTACGCGTTCGACCGCGCCGCGTATAACGCGGCTTCCAGGGGCGAGGCGCTGAAGTTTAACAACCTGCGAAATATGTACTGTCCGCCGGATCTCGTGAAGCTTGAGCAGGACGCGACGGACGAATACGGCTTTACCTTCAAGGCGGGCGCGTCCTACGGGGACCTTGTGCAGCATTATCTGGACGCGCTCGGCACGGGCATCAGGGTCGCGGACGGGCAGGACGGTTGGTATAACCCGGAGCTCGCGCGGCAGCATCTGGAGGCTGCCAAAAAGGCGCTGGGCGGCACGGTGAGCTACCCGATCCGCATCGATCTGGTCTATTATTCCCCGAATGCGACCCAGGTCGCGCAGGCAGAGGCGTATAAGAATTCCATCGAAAGCGTGCTCGGCGCGGAAAACGTGACCGTCAACCTGATCGAAACGACCGAGGTCGAGGATTATTACGCCGCAGGCTACCGCGCCGCGGACGGCGCCGCCGGGAATTACGACGTGTTCTACGGCTCCGGCTGGTCTCCGGACTACGCCGATCCCTGGTCCTTCCTGCAGACCTTTGTGTCCGAAGGCGGCTATATGTGCAAAACCGTCGGGATCAACAGTTAAGGGTCCCGCGAATAACAACGGATCCCCCGGGCGCATTGCCCGGGGGATACAGAAAAAAGCTGCCGCAGCGGGCAGCTTTTCGTTTGTCTGTGATCAGTCTTCGTCCTTTTTTCTGAAGTAGGTCAGGATCGTCGCATAGATGAACTCGAACCAGGCGATCAGCACCTGGACGGCGCCGGGAAGCATTTCCATAAAACAAAACACCTTTCTTTCATTATAGTCCGTCTATATTTTACCACCGGCAAAGCGGTTCTGTCAATCGTGCATATTGCACAGTTTCACACGAGGTTTTTTGTGCGGGATCGCAGGCGCGCGCCCCGGAGACGCAAAAAAATTTGCCGCGGGAGGACCGCGGCATTTTCTTGGAGGAGATTGAAAAACTTCTTTGCTTGCTGTGAGACCAGTATAGCACAGATCCCGGGAAAGATTACAGCCTTGTAACTTTTGAACGGCTTTTTGTAACGATTGGTTTCCGGCGCGGCAAATGCGCCGCAAGCTGCACAAAAGACGGTGATCGGATTTGTGAAAACCGGCGAACGCCGCGCGGCGGGGGAGGGGCGCCGCGCCTTTTTGCGGGATTTTTTTGCGCCGCCCGTTTTTTTTGAAATACGCCCTTGACAAATCGGGAAGTTCTGCTATAATAACAATGAAAAGGTTAGCAAGCGCTAACCTTTCTTCAGCAAAGCATTCGGAGGCAAATACCATGTTACCACTCACCCTTGCGGATCCCGGGGAGGATCTGATCGTCAAAAAGGTCGGCGGCCTGCCGGAGGTCAAGAAGCATCTTGAAAATCTCGGCTTCGTGGTCGGCAGCGAGATCCGGATCGTCACCACCATGGGCGGGAACATCATCGTGAAGGTCAAGGAAGCGCGCGTCGCCATCAGTAAAGAAATGGCGCAGAAGATCATGGTCTGACGCGTTTTTTCGCTTGCATCGGTCCCGCAGCGCGGGCGTCCGCGCGGACGGATTTTTTTTCGGGCGTTGGTTAGTCAAAGCTAACACCATTTTTTTTGAGTCTGTTGGTTAGCAATAACTAACACTATATATCGGTTTATTATTTATCAGCAGATAAAGGAGGAAACGAGCGTATGACTTTAAGAGAAGTCAAAATCGGGCAGACCGTCAAGGTCAAAAAGCTCACGGGTGAAGGCGCGGTCAAGCGCCGCATCATGGATATGGGCATCACCAAGGGCGTGGAGATCTACGTCCGCAAGGTCGCGCCGCTGGGCGATCCGATCGAGGTCACGGTGCGCGACTATGAGCTTTCGATCCGCAAGGCGGACGCGGCGATGATCGAGGTGGAGTGATCCGCCGGTTACAGAAAGATTGACGAAAGGAAGAAGCATATGGATATTCGTATTGCCCTTGCGGGCAACCCGAACAGCGGTAAAACCACCCTGTTCAACGCCCTGACCGGCTCCAACCAGTTCGTGGGCAACTGGCCCGGCGTGACCGTAGAAAAAAAAGAAGGCAAGCTCAAAAAGCAGGACGGCGTCACAATCACCGACCTGCCCGGCATCTACTCCCTGTCTCCCTATACGCTTGAGGAGGTCGTCGCCAGAAACTACCTGATCGACGAGCGTCCGGACGCGATCCTGAACATCGTGGACGGCACGAACCTTGAGCGGAACCTCTATCTCACCACCCAGCTCGTGGAGCTCGGCATTCCGGTGGTCGTGGCCATCAACATGATGGACGTCGTGAAAAAGAACGGCGACAAGATCGACACCGACGCGCTCTCCAAAGCCATCGGCTGCAGAGTCGTGGAGATCTCCGCCCTGAAGGGAGACGGCGTTTCCGCCGCGGCTGCCGCCGCCGTGGAAGCCGCAAAGGGTCCGCACACCGTGCCGCAGCACAGCTTTTCGGGCGTTGTGGAGCACGCGCTGGCGCACATTGAGGAGGCCGCCGTGCACGGTCTTCCCGCCGAGCAGCAGCGCTGGTACGCGATCAAGCTCTTCGAGCGGGACGACAAGGTGCTGGAGCGCCTGAATCTGCCCGCCGAGACCCTGCAGCACATCGAGCAGGATATCGCCGCCGCGGAGCAGGAGATGGACGACGACGCCGAGGCGATCATCACCAACGAGCGTTACATCTATATCGGCACCGTCATCAAGGGCTGTTACAAGAAAAAGAACAAGGGCGCGCTCACCACGTCCGATAAGATCGATAAGATCGTCACCAACCGCTGGCTGGGCCTGCCCATTTTCGCGGTCGTGATGTTCCTGGTCTATTTCATCTCCATGGTCACGGTGGGCTCCTGGGCGACCGACTGGGCGAACGACGGCCTGTTCGGCGACGGCTTCCACCTCTTCGGCATCGGCTCCGCCGCTTACGAGGAAAAGGCCGAGGAATACGGCGCGGCTGTCAACGCCGCGAACGCCTTCGGGTTTGAATTCGACGTCGAGGACGAAGAATTTAACGGAGAAGCGCTGGTCGCCGACATGGAGGCCTTCACCTCCGAAGAAGAAAAGGTCGCCTTCACGGTCGAGGACGAGGAGACGCTCGAGGAGAGCGAGATCGACGTGTATTTCGACGCCGTCCCCGAGGACGCGGACGAGGAGAAAGTGAACGCGATGTCCTTCAAGGACGCCGTGGAATATTTCAAGAACTCCGGCTTTGAGGAGCCCGATCCCGCCGAAGACGGCGTGTGGGTGCCCGGCGTGCCGGTGCTGATCGAGCGCCTGCTGGACGCGATCCACGTGGAATCCCCGGTCGTGCGCGGCGTGATCCTGGACGGTATCGTCGCGGGCGTCGGCGCGGTGCTCGGCTTCGTGCCGCAGATGCTGGTGCTGTTCCTGCTGCTGGCGTTCCTGGAGGCGTGCGGCTACATGGCGCGTATCGCGTTCGTCATGGACCGTATCTTCCGCCGCTTCGGGCTTTCCGGCAAGTCCTTCATTCCGATCCTGATCGGCACGGGCTGCGGCATCCCCGGCATCATGGCGTCCCGTACCATCGAAAACGAGCGTGACCGCCGCATGACGATCATGACCACCACGTTCATCCCCTGCGGCGCCAAGGTGCCCTTCATCGCCATGATCGCGGGCGCGATCTTCGGCGGCTCCCCCTGGATCTCCACGGGCGCTTATTTCATCGGCATGGCCGCGATCATCTGCTCCGGTATCATCCTGAAAAAGACCCGTCCCTTCGCGGGCGAACCCGCTCCGTTCGTTATGGAGCTGCCCGCTTACCATCTGCCCACGCTCGGCAACGTGCTTCGCTCCATGTGGGAGCGCGGCTGGTCCTTCATCAAAAAGGCCGGTACCATCATCCTGCTTTCCACCATCGTGGTCTGGTTCCTCACCTTCTTCGGCAAGGCGCCAGACGGCTTCCGTATGCTGGAAGAGGAGGAGATCCAGTACTCCATCCTTGCCACCATCGGCAACTGGTTCGCGTGGGTCTTCGCCCCGCTCGGCTGGGGCAACTGGCAGGCCGCCGTGGCTTCCGTCACCGGTCTCGTGGCCAAGGAGAACATCGTCGGCACCATGGGCATCCTGTACGGCGGCGGAGATGCGTCCGTCTATGCAACGCTCCATGCGCAGTTCACTTCCGCTGCCGGTATGAGCTTCCTGCTCTTCAACCTGCTCTGCGCGCCCTGCTTCGCGGCCATCGGCGCCATCAAGCGTGAGATGAACAACCGCAAGTGGACCTGGGCGGCCATCGGCTACGAGTGCGGCTTCGCCTATCTGGTCAGCCTTGTGGTGTATCAGATCTGGTCCGCCTTCACCGGCAACCTGAATATCATCGGCCTCATCGTCGCCATCGCCGTGCTTGCCTGCTTCTTCTTCCTGCTGTTCAGACCTTACAAGGAGAGCACCAGGCTGACGAAAAAGGTCAAAGTCACGAAATAAGCCGCGCACGGCGCGGCGGGCGCACGGGTACACGGGTACACGGGAAAAAATGCAAAATGCAGGATGCAAAATACAAAATTTCGGGACCTGCGGTCGGCATTTTAAG
>CACZGD010000093.1:0-3331 GCA_902780565.1 Oscillospiraceae bacterium | reverse complement strand
GAAATTTTGCATTCATTATTTTGTATTTTGCATTTCAGAATACAGAATTTCGGGAATTGCGGTCGACATGATGATCCGCGATTCCGTTCGGGGTTTTACGAAAGGAGAGAGTCATATGCTGAGCTGGCTGTCGGCAAATATCGGCACGGTCCTCGTCGTCGCCGTGCTGATCCTGATCGTCGCGCTGATCGTGCGTTCCATGCTGCGCGACAAAAAGGCGGGACGCTCCTCCTGCGGCAACAACTGCGCGCACTGCCAGATGGCAGGGCAGTGCCATAAGGCGAGGGGTTCCTGACCGGATCGCCCGCGGGGGCGTCGGACGACGGCGCCCCCTTTTTCTCGGATGTTGTATGTTGGATGAGGAATGTGGAATGAAAAAAAAGACTTCGCCCTTACCCGTTAAAATGCGCGGCGGCTTCATCCAACGTCTTGACAATCCTTCCCCGTTTGGGGTATACTATGGAATAGATCACAGGAAAGAAGGTCAATGTATGGTCAAAACCAAGGTCGCCGTGGAAGGCATGATGTGCGGCATGTGCGAGGCGCACGTCAACGACGCGGTGCGGAACAGCTTCAAGGTCAAAAGCGTGTCCTCCGACCGGAACAAAAAATGCACCGAGATCGTCAGCGAGGAAGCGCTGGACGAGGCCGCGCTGAAGGAAGCGATCGAAAAGACCGGCTATACCGTCGGCGCGATCGAGACCGAGCCCTATGAGAAAAAGGGCCTGTTCGGCAAGAAGAAGAGCCTGTGAGGGCTCTTTTTTTGATGGGGAATGAATAAGGGGCGAGGGCCGAGGGCCGAGGGATGGGAAAAGGTGCAAGGGGATGAGGGAGTGAAGAGTTAAATAGAAAAAATAAAAATTTCGGTGCGGCTGCGCCGCGATGATAATATGGTCAGCGGTCAGAAGGCGCCTCCGGGAACGGAGCCGGGTTCAAATTCCCCGGCAGCACGGCACCTCAGTGCCGTTCGATGTATGTGATATTTTTTCGAAGCCCGTCGGTCAGAGTCCGTTGCCGGAAACCGGACCTGGTGCAAATCCCCCCCCCTCCGGTAGCGCGGCAGGTCTCGACTGCCGCCTCGGTCGGTGCTTCTGCCTGACGGCAGAGGTCGCCCCCGGCGACCCGCACCCCCCGCCGCCCGCGGAATAACGTATATATATGACCGGACACGGCGAATCGACGAATATCCTGACCCCTGATCCCTCGGCCCTTTGCCCTCGCCCTCCCCCTTGTACATTCTGCACAAAAAAACTCCCGAAAAATGTATTTGACTATCCCATTTTATTCATATATAATATAAAGTGCATTCATAATGTGTTAAAATATATAAGAATCGAGGAAAGCTTATGGGCAAAAACACGTCCGGGTCGCCGCTGTTGAAAAAAGACTACAGCAAGACCTACACCAAAAAGGAGCTGGTTGGGTATTTGACCGGTCTTGCGGGACAGAATATCATCTATAATATTATCTCCGCCGGTCTGCTCTTCTATTTCCAGAGTGTTATTTTCCTGCCTGCCATGGCGGTCTCTTTGATATTCGCTTTGGCGCGTGTTTGGGACGCGATCAACGACCCCATGATGGGAACGATCGTGGACAAAACAAAGACGAAGTGGGGCAAATGCAAGCCTTATCTTCTATTCATCCCTATCGTTGTGTGCGTTACAACGGTCCTTCCCTTCCTGAACGGAATGTATGCATGGCCGAATGACAAATATGAAGTCGAATTCGCGAAAAACATCGAGTTCGTTGAGTTTACCGGCGACGAAGCGCAGGTTTACGAAAAAGTGACCTTTGAGGGGAAGGATTATTTTGTGCTTTCCTCTACCGGCTCCTGGGACGCCGCGAAGGACGAAGACGGCAACACGATCAAAACGCCGGTTTTTGTGTATGCTGTTAATGAGGACGGCAGCTATACTGCGCTGAAAGAAACAAAGGACGTTGCGCTTGCTGAAACGGTTGTCGGCGAGTTCCAGACGCAATACGGTTTTACCAAGGTCGGTACCGGCTCCGGTATTGCCATCATTGCTTGGGCTGCCTTCTCTTACGTGCTGTGGGGCATGACCTACACCATCGGCGATATCCCGCTGTGGGGTGTGACCAGCCTGATGACCGAAGACCAAAAAGACCGCGCCAAGGTTCTTGCACTCGCCCGTATCGTTGCGAACGTCGGTATGATCGGCATTATGTTCCAGTTTATCGCGCCGAACTTTAACGGGATCTTCCTGAATCAGGGCATGGACGAAGCCCACGCTTTGAGAATGTCTTATATCCTCACGGCCGCTATTATGACGTTGTTCTCCAGCATCCTGTTTGAGTTTGCCGGACTTTCCGTCAAGGAAAAAGTCAAGCCCGCCAGTGAAAAGAGATACACGATCAAAGAGAACTTCAAGATCATGTTCTCGAATAAACCTTTCCGCCAGATCCTGATCTCCGGTATTCTGCGCAGCCCCATCCTTCTGCTCAGCACGGTGGCGATGACGCTTGTGACGTATTATTTCTGCAACAGCGCGGAAGATCCGCTTTCCGCCTTTAATACGCCGGAAGGCTTCAATATCGGTCTGCTGCTCAAGGTCGCGATCGTTGCGCTGGGCATCTTCGGCGGTATGATCGGCGTTCCCGCGCTGATCCCCATGCTTGCGAGGAAATTTGAGAAAAAGTCTCTTTACAATTTCTTCTCTCTGTTTGGCGCAATTCCTTTTGCGCTGGTGTTCGTCTGCTTCCTGGTTTCCGGCGGCAACATCCTCGGTTGGGGATGGATTATCGCAATGGGGATCCTGTTCTTCATGGCGTCGGCCTCTATGGGTGCGCTGAACGTTCTGCAGTCCGTTATGATTGCGGACTGCGTCGACTACGAGGAATATACGAACGGCGTCAGAACCGACGGCGTGTTCTTCTCCGGCCAGTCCTTCATCACCAAGCTTTCTTCCGGTATCGCGTCGTTGATTACCGGTGTCGTTTACACCGTCGTGGGCTTCTCCGGAGGCAATGTTTCCCTTCTGAACAAGGCTCTGCAGAACGGCTCCACGTTTGCTGAATACGGCGGCGGTAAGTATGCGACGGCTATGTTCTTCCTGGTGTCGATCCCGCCGGCAATCGGCATGATCCTTTCCGCGCTGCCCACCCTGAAATACGTGCTCACCGATAAGGAGCACACCCGCATGCTCGACGAACTCAACGCCCGCCGCAACGCGCAGGGAGATAAGGAATAAGCTGAACCGCAGGGGGAGCCGGAAGGCCAATGTCATTAAGATAAGAGCCAAAAAGAAAAAGAAACACATATCCAAACACGGGAACGTGGAACGGATATGTGTTTTTTTGAAGAAGAAGGCGT
>CACZGD010000092.1 GCA_902780565.1 Oscillospiraceae bacterium | reverse complement strand
CCCCAATCCTGCACGTTCTCGATGAAATTGCCGAAGCGGCCCTTGCCGATGCCCTCCGGGATCCAGTTCACGGTATTGTTGTTGCGCACAAGGTCGTCGCGCACCGCGGTCATGCGGATGAACCAGGATTCGCGGGCGTAATAGATCAGGGGCGTGTCGCACCGCCAGCAGTGCGGATAATCATGCTCGAACTTCGGCGCGGAGAAGAGCTTGCCGGTCGCCTTGAGCTCGTCCAGGATCGGTGCGTCCGCCTTCTTGACGAACAGCCCCGCCCACGGCGTCTGCTCGGTCATTTCGCCCTTGGCGTCCACGAACTGCACGAAGGGCAGACCGTACTTTCTGCCGACGTTCGCGTCGTCCTCGCCGAACGCGGGGGCGATATGCACGATGCCGGTACCGTCCGACAGCGTGACGTAATTGTCGCAGGTGACGTAATGACCCTTTTCGGGCAGCCCCGCCACATAGTCCCGCGTGCAGTCGAACAGGGGTTCGTATGCTTTATACTCCAGCGCCTTGCCGGGGAAGGTCTCCAGGATCTCATACGCAGGCGCGTCGTCGGTCTTCAGGCGGCCGAGGACCGCGTCCAGCAGATCCTTCGCCATGTAATAGGTATAGCCGTCCGCGGCTTTGACCTTGGCGTACTCGTTTTCGGGGTTCACGCACAGCGCGACGTTCGAGGGCAGGGTCCAGGGCGTGGTGGTCCACGCGAGGAAATAGGCGTCCTCATCCTTCACCTTGAAGCGCACCACGGCGGAGCGCTCCTTGACGGTCTTGTAGCCCTGCGCGACCTCGTGAGAAGACAGCGGCGTGCCGCAGCGCGGGCAGTAGGGCACAATCTTGAAGCCCTTATACAGCAGCCCCTTCTCCCAGATGGTCTTCAGCGCCCACCACTCGGACTCGATATAATCATTCGTATAAGTGACGTAGGGATGCTCCATGTCGCACCAGTAGCCGACGGTCTCGGAGAAATCCTCCCACATGCCCTTATATTTCCAGACGCTCTCCTTGCACTTCTCAATGAACGGCGCAAGCCCGTACTGCTCGATCTGCTCCTTGCCGTCCAGCCCCAGCAGCTTTTCGACCTCGATCTCCACGGGCAGGCCGTGGGTATCCCAGCCGGCCTTTCTGGGGACGGTGAAGCCCTTCATGGTACGGTAGCGCGGGATCATATCCTTGATGACGCGGGTCAGCACGTGCCCGATGTGGGGCTTGCCGTTCGCCGTGGGCGGTCCGTCATAGAAGACGTAGTTCTCTCCCTTGCGGGAGGGATCCATGCTCTTTTCAAAGATCTTGTTTTCGAGCCAGAAGTCCAGCACCTTTTTTTCGCGCTGGGTGAAATTCAGATTCGGGGAAACCTTTTCGTACATATTGACCCTCCAAAAATAAAATGCCCCCGCCCGGACAGGACGAAGACGCTTCGTTTGTAAACCACCTGACATACCAGCATATGCGGTCCCTGTAACGGGGGACGCCCGTCCGGCATTACTGCGCTTCACACCGGCTGCTCCAAAGTGATCTTCCCTGCCGGATACTCGCACGGGGCTTGCACCGTTCCCCCGCTCGCTGCGGCTTTCGCCTGACAGGTACTCTCTTTTTCTCCGCATTTATCCTTTATATAATACAGAAACCGCGCCGGTTTGTCAAGTGTTTTTTTGCCGCTGAGCACGGAAAACGGCAGAAAAGCGGGAGGCGCCGAATGATTGGCGCCGGAGCCGCGCCATGCCTGAACGGGCAGAAAATCCGACGAAATGCGCCTCTCCGCTTGACAAGCGGCTTGCCTGTTCTGTATAATGAATCTATAATTATGAAAGGACGTGTTTCAATGAATTGCAGTATCTGCGGCGCGCCGCTGCCGCCGGACGGGATCTGCCGGAATCCGCACCCCGGCTATGCCGCTGGAGCGCCGGTCACAATGCCGACATCGCCCGCGCCGATCCGCAAGCCGTACGCCGCCGCGGCGTGGTTCGCCCCGGTGAGCGTTCTGGTCTTTCTGGCGATCCACCTGATCCATAACGTGCTGACCGCGATTATTTCAAATCTGCTCATCACACCGGGAACCCCCGAAAACGACTATACGCCGACATTCAACTATACCCTGTCAACCCCCTTGAACGCCGTTTTGAATCTCATCGGGCTGTGCCTGATGTTTCTGTTTGCGTTCCTGCTGTTCAGAGCTGCGGCGAAACGCTGGGACCCTGCGATTCGCCGCGGGCATATCCCGATGATCTTCGTTCCGTTTGTGATCTGGAGAATCACGGTATCGCTCTCAGGTTCTCTGAACAATATCATCTATAACGCAAAAATGCGCGATTGGGACAGAGGGAAAACAAGCATCGGCGCGGCGACAACCGTAAACGCCGTGATGAGTTTCGTCCTGCCGATCCTGTTCGCGATCTTTGCGGGCGTGATCGCATTCTTCGTCTGCCGCACGCTTCTCAAACGGCTCGATCACGCGCAGGAAACAGGACTGTCGCCGCTGCCCGTCCGCCCCGGCGGATCCCGGCTGCCGATGAAAAACGCCGCATGGTTCGCGCCGGTCAGCATTGTGGTCATGTGGCTCCTTTCTTCCGGCTACACTCTTCTGGGGGTCATATTCCCCATAATATTTAAGGATCTTGAGTTTTATGAACGGCAAGTATATCAAAGCCTGATCAATTTCTCGTATTCGATTCTTAATTATGGTCTGATTATCGGAATCTGTCTGTTGCTGTATCTGCTCGCCGCCAACCGATGGGGGAAAACCAGACGCGGCGCACACCGTGCGGTCGCCTTCCTGCCCTATGCGATCAGTGCTCTTTTCGGTGCTTTTTCGGGCATCTGGACCGGCTTGGTGAGCGGGATCTCGATCGACGCATCTCACACGGGATCGTCTGCATTTGTCTGGAGCGGGATTCTTCAGTTCGTCATTCAGATCGTCGTGCAGTTGATTGCAGTGGGCGTCTCCGTACCCGTCGCATTCGCCTTCCTGAAGAAGGCGGAAGCCGCCGACGACCGGATGCCCGTGGACCGCACGGCCGGGGTCACAGGCGGACAAATCGGCGCGCCGAGCGTGCAGCCCGTTTATGCGCCGCGATACGCATACGCCCCCGCCAGCGCGTACGCGCCATATACAGCGCCGCCGCAGGCTGTGAATCCGTGGGCGTCCCCCGCGCAGCCAACGCCTTACGCGCAGCAGCCGTTTGAAGCGTCGACGCAGGGCTATGCCGCACCGCCCGCGCAGACAGGCGACGCCGCGACGGACCCGAACACTCCTGTAAACAGCGACGAAGCATAAAAAAAACGGAGACCGTCCGGTGAGGCGGTCTCTTTGCTTTTTTATGCGACGATGATTTGGGTCACTTGACGATCTTCAGCAGGGGCGCGACGCGGCGATGGATCCACGCCAAAAAGCCGATCACACCGACGATGCAGAACAGGGTGCCGAAGCCGGAGGCAAGCCCCGCGATCAAACGTTTCATTTTATTCATACAGGTCACTCCTTCCCTCTCTGTTTATCAGTTTAGCACAAATAAAACCTGGATGCAACTGCAATTTTTTAAAATGTTAGTTTTTTTGTAAACTAATTATGAACGCAATTCCGTCCCCAAAAAGAAATCCGCGGGGATTTGCGCCGTCAGCAGCAGCGCTTTTCCGCTGACCGGCTGCTGAAAGGTCAATTCCCCGCAGTGCAGGGCGGCGCGGGCGATGCGGTCTGTGTGTCCGCCGTACATCTCATCCCCAGCGAGCGGATGCCCGATGGAGGAAAAATGCACCCGGATCTGATGCGTTCTGCCGGTCTCCAGCGTCACGCGCAACAGCGTATGCGTTCCGTCCGTTTGCAGGGCGGTCCAATGCGTGATCGCGGGGTCTCCGGTTTCGCCCGCCGCGCGCAGGGTCTTGCCGGGATCGGGCCGGTAGATCGGCGCGTCGATCGTCCCCTGCCCGGTCAGAACACCCTCGGCGATCGCGTAGTAGGTCTTCTCGTACCGCTCCTGCAAACAGGAGGCGGCGTGCCGGTTGCGGGCGATCAGCACAAGGCCGGAGGTCTGTTTATCCAGCCTGCCGACCGCGCGGAACAGCCCGTGATCGTCCTTTTGCGCAAGGTACCCCGCCACCATGTTCGCCAGCGTGTCCCCCTGATGGTTATGTGTGGGGTGCACGGCAAGCCCGGCGGGCTTATCCACAACGAGGACGTCGTCGTCCTCATACACGATCTGCAGCCCCGCCGGGTCCGAGGGCGCAATACCGTTGTCCTCCTCCGGCAGGCGGAGCGTGAGGGTATCCCCGGACCGCAGCGGGTCCACGGCGCGTACGTGGCTGCCGTTCAGACGCAGGCCGAGGTCGTCGTGCTTCAGGATATTCAGCGTCCTTGCGGATATGTTCAGCGCCCTGCGCAGAAAGAATTTGACGGGCTTGCCGTCGAATTCCGCGGGGACCGTGTATTCCATTTCTCTGATCATACGTTTTCACCGCCCCTATTTTAGCGCGTTTTTCCCTTTCAGTCAACGGAATTTTCGGATTGTTCATAAAGTAATGCAACAAAAGCAACAATGCTGTGTTATAATAGTATAAATATTGACCGCAGGAGGGCTTTTCTATGGAAAACAGATTTATGCTTCCCCGCGCGTCCACGCCGGAAGAGGTCGGCGTGGACGGAAAGGTGATCGCCGAATTTCTGGACGCGATCGAGAACGAGGGCTGGAACATCCATTCCTTTATGGTCGTCCGGCACGGCAAGGTCGCGGCGGAGTGCTACCGCGCGCCGTTCACAAAGGAGCGCCCGCACGCCATGTATTCGGTATCCAAGACCTTCACCGGCACGGCCGTGGGCATCGCCGTGCGCGAAGGGCTGCTCTCGTTGGACGACAGGGTGCGCGACTTCTTCCCGGAAATCCTTGCGGACGTGAAGGACGAGAGGCTGGACCGGATGACGGTATACCACCTGATGACCATGACCGCGGGCAAGAACGTCTCTCTGCTTTCCGACAAGAGCAAGGGACATTGGGCGGAAACGTTTTTTAAGTCAAGCTGGTACAACGAGCCCGGGAAAGAGTTCAAATACATCAGTGAGAATATGTATATCCTCTGCGCGATCCTGAAAAAAGTGACCGGGACCTGCGTGCGCGATTATCTGCAGACGCGTCTGTTCGGGCCCCTCGGCATGGACTACCCCGCGTGGGAGACCGACGAAAACGGGATCGAGGCCGGCGGCTGGGGACTGTACGCGACCACTGAGGACATTGCAAAGCTGATGCTGCTGTATCACAACGGCGGCGAGCTGAACGGCGTGCGGATCCTGGACGCGGATTTCGTGGAAGCCGCCACGCAAAAGCACATCGAGACCGCCGAAGCGAATTCCTCCCCGGATTCCTCCGTGGGCTACTGCTACTGCATGTGGCGCAACAAGGGCGCCGTCGGCTACCGCGCGGACGGCATGTTCTCCCAGTTCGGGATCGTGTTTGAGGAGTATGACGCGGTGCTGGCCATGACCGGCGGCATTCCGATGGAGGGGAATACCAAGGAATTCAACTGGCGGTTCTTCCCCCGCGCGTTCCGGGACGACGTGCGCCCCGACGACGCGGACGTGATCCTGCGCGACCGGCTGCTGCACGCGAAGCTGGAAGCGCCGGAGGAGCCCTCCACCTCTCCACTTGCCGTGGATATCGAGGGCAGAACGATCCACTTCCGCAAAAAGATCTTCCTGAATCTGATCGGCTTCCCGATGAGCATGCTGCCGCTTGCCGTGACCTATATGGCGGCGGACAAGGCCGGCAACATCGACGACGTGGTCTTCCGCTTCAAGGAGGACGCGCTGACGCTCTCCTGGCGGGAGGGCGACGAAGCGAACACCGTGCGGGCCGGTCTGAACGGGCGGTATTGCTACGGGGAGATGACGCTGGGGCAGGTCAGCTACAAGGTCTGCTGCACCGCGAAATGGCTGGACAACGACAGCCTGTTCGTCTCCGTTCGTCCGATCGAGACCATCGGCAAGCGGACGCTGGAATTCCGCTTCCGCGCGGACAGAGTCACCATGCTGCCCTCCTCCTCGCCGTCGATCCCGGAGATCACCGAATTCCTGGAGAAGGGATTCAAGGATATGTGCCACATCCGGCTGATCCAGAAGGCGCTGCACGGGCTTGCCCTGCTTGCCCCCGGCATTGTGGAGCCGAAGCACAGAGGCCGGTTCATCGACTGATCCGCCCATACAAAAAAGCGCCCGCGGGCGCTTTTTTTGTTGCCGTTCATTTCCGTTCCAGCATGGGCTTCAGGTACTGCCCGGTATAGCTGGCAGGATTTTCCGCGACCTCCTCCGGCGTGCCGGTCGCGACGATCTCGCCGCCGCGGTTGCCGCCCTCGGGACCGAGGTCGATGATATAGTCCGCGCTTTTGATCACGTCAAGATTATGCTCGATCACGACCACAGTGTTGCCGCCCTCCACAAGGGTTTGCAGCACGTCGATCAGGCGATGTACGTCAGCCGTATGCAGACCGGTGGTCGGCTCGTCGAGGATATACATCGTTTTGCCGCTGGCGCGGCGGGACAGCTCCGTGGAGAGCTTTACGCGCTGGGCTTCACCGCCCGAAAGCTGGGTCGAGGGCTGCCCGATGCTGATATAGCCGAGGCCGACGTCAAACAGCGTCTGCAGTTTGCGCCGCACAGAAGGGACGTTCTCGAAAAAGTGCAGCCCCTCCTCCACGGTCATATCGAGCACTTCGGCGATGTTCTTGCCCTTATAGCGCACCTCCAGCGTTTCGCGGTTATAGCGCGCGCCCTTGCAGACCTCGCACGGGACGTAGACGTCCGCGAGAAAATGCATTTCGATCTTCACAATGCCGTCGCCCTGACACGCCTCGCACCGACCGCCCGCGACGTTGAAGGAAAACCGCCCCTGCGAATAGCCGCGCATTTTGGCGTCCGCGGTCTCGGAAAACAGCTTGCGGATATCCGTGAACACGCCGGTATAGGTGGCGGGATTCGAGCGCGGCGAGCGCCCGATGGGCGACTGGTCGATATCGATGACCTTATCGAGATACTCTACGCCCTCGAAGCCGTCGTTTTTGCCGGGGAACTTTTTTGCGCCGTTCAGGACGTTCGCAAGGTGCTTATAGACGATCTCGTTCACGAGGCTCGATTTGCCGGAGCCGGACACGCCGGTCACGCAGGTAAAGGTGCCGAGCGGGAACGACACGTCAATCTGCTTCAGATTGTTCTCGGCGGCGCCGCGGACCGTGAGCACCTTGCCGCTGCCGGACCGCCGCTTTGCCGGGACCGCGATCTTCTTTTCCCCGGTCAGGTACTGCCCCGTGATGGAGCGGTGGCAGGCCTTGATATCCGCCAGCGTACCCGCCGCCACGATCTCGCCGCCGTGGATGCCCGCGCCGGGACCGATATCCACAATGTAATCCGCCGCGCGCATGGTATCCTCGTCATGCTCCACCACGATCAGGGTATTGCCGAGGTCGCGCAGGTTTTTCAGCGTGGCGATCAGCTTGTCGTTATCACGCTGATGCAGGCCGATGCTGGGCTCGTCCAGCACGTACAGCACGCCGGTGAGCGCCGAGCCGATCTGCGTGGCAAGCCGGATGCGCTGGCTTTCGCCGCCGGACAGCGTGCCGGAGGAACGCGACAGCGTGAGATAATCGAGCCCCACGCTTTTCAGAAAGCTGAGCCGCGCCTTGATCTCCTTGACGATCCCGTGCGCGATGAATTCCTCCCGTTCGGAGAGGCGGAGGGAATCGAGGAAATCCAGCTCCTCCAGAATGCTCATTTCGGTGAATTCATAAATATTCTTATTGCCGACCGTGACCCCCAGCATCTCTTTTTTCAGGCGCGCGCCGCCGCAGTCCGGGCAGGTATGGTCCGTCATGAACAGCTCGATCTCCCACCGCGCCCAGTCGCTGGAGCTCTCCTTATACCGGCGCTCCAGATTGTTGATAACGCCCTCGAACGGGGCTTCGTATTTGGTCACGCCCGTGGGCAGACGGCGCGTCAGCTTCAGCTTTTCGATCCCCGTGCCGTAAAGGATCGCGTTGACGCCCTCCGGCGGGATATCCTTGACGGGCGTGTCGAGCGTGAAGCCGTAACGGTTTGCGACTCCCTCCAGATACATGCGGGCGATCGTGCCGTATTTATCGCTGGACCAGCCGCAGCCGTGCACCGCGCCCTTGTTGATGGAGAGATTTTTATCGGGCAGGATCAGCTCCGGCGCGACCTTTTTGAACACACCGAGCCCGAGGCATTTGGGGCAGGCGCCGAAGGGATTGTTGAACGAAAACATGCGGGGGGAAAGCTCCCCGAAGCTCACGTCGTGATCGGGACAGGCAAACTTTTGGGAGAACAGCATCTCCTCGCCGCCCGTGACCGCGACGTTCACGATGCCGTCGCCGAGAGCCAGCGCGGACTCCAGCGAATCAGCAATGCGGGAACGCGCCTCCGGCTTGACCACAAGGCGGTCTACCACGATCTCGATGACGTGCTTGTTGTTTTTGGCAAGCTTGATCTCCTCGCTCAGGTCGTGCATCTCGCCGTCCACACGGGCGCGGACGAAGCCCTGCCGCCGCGCGGACTCAAAGACCTTCACGTGCTCCCCTTTTCTGGCGCGCACCACGGGCGCAAGGATCATGAATCTGGTCCCTGCGGGAAGCGCGAGGATGCGGTCCGTCATCTGGTCCACGGACTGTCCGCGGATCTCCTTGCCGCAGACCGGGCAGTGCGGCACGCCGACGCGGGCGTACAGCAAACGCAGGTAGTCATAGATCTCCGTGACCGTGCCGACCGTGGAACGGGGATTTTTGGAGGTCGTTTTCTGGTCGATGGAGATCGCGGGAGAAAGCCCCTCGATCAGCTCGACGTTCGGCTTTTCCATCTGCCCGAGGAACTGGCGGGCATAGGAGGACAGGGATTCCACGTACCGGCGCTGCCCCTCCGCGTAAATGGTATCGAACGCAAGCGTGGACTTGCCGGACCCGGACAGCCCCGTGAACACGATCATCTGATCGCGCGGGAGCTCCAGATCCACGTTTTTAAGATTATGTTCCTTCGCACCCACAATGCGAATGACGCGGTTATTCTGCATGTTATTCACCGTTTTGCAATTTTCTGATCTTATCGCGGATATACGCCGCGTTTTCAAAGTCGAGGATCTTGGCTGCCGCCTTCATTTCCTTTGTCAGGCGCAGGATGAGATCCTCCTTTTCCTTCTTACTGAGCTTTCTGCCGTCAAGCCGGGCGGCTTTATGCGTACCGGAGATCTCGAGGATCTCGCGGACGTCCTTCACGATCGTCTGCGGCACAATACCGTGCGCGTCGTTATACGCCTGCTGCTTCTCGCGGCGGCGGTAGGTCTCGCGGATCGCGCGCTCCATGGAGGGCGTAACGGTATCCGCATACATGATGACCTTGCCCTCGGCGTTTCTGGCGGCGCGGCCGACGGTCTGGATCAGGGAGGTCTCGCTGCGCAGGAAGCCCTCCTTGTCCGCGTCGAGGATCACGACGAGCGAGACCTCGGGGATATCGAGCCCCTCGCGCAGCAGGTTGATGCCGACCAGCACGTCGAACTCCCCGAGGCGCAGATCGCGGATGATCTCCATGCGCTCCATCGTGTCGACGTCGTGGTGCATATAGCGGACCTTGACGCCGTAGTCGCGCAGGTAGTCCGTCAGGTTTTCCGCCATGTTCTTCGTCAGCGTCGTGACCAGCACGCGCTGCCTGTTCTGCGTGCGCAGGTGGATCTCGGAGATCAGATCGTCGATCTGCCCCTCCACAGGGCGCACCTCGATCTCGGGGTCCAAAAGCCCTGTCGGACGGATGATCTGCTCCGTGACGTTCTGCGCCTTGGAATACTCGAACGGGCCGGGCGTGGCGGACACGAAGATCTTCTGATGCGTGCGTTCATAAAACTCGTCAAAGGTCAGGGGACGGTTATCGAAGGCGGAGGGCAGCCGGAAGCCGAATTCAACCAGCGCCTCCTTGCGCGAACGGTCGCCGCCGTACATGCCGCGGACCTGCGGCAGGGTGACGTGGGATTCGTCCACGAACAGCAGATAGTCATCCGGGAAGAAGTCCAGCAGCGTGAAGGGCGCGCTGCCCGGCGCGCGGTCAGACATGACGCGGGAGTAGTTTTCGATCCCCTTGCAGAAGCCCGTTTCGCGCAGCATTTCCATATCGTATTCCGTGCGCTGGCGGATGCGCTGCGCCTCGATCAGCTTGCCCGCGGCGATAAACTCCTGCTCGCGGACTTCCATTTCCGCCAGGATCTCGGCAATGGCGCGCTCCATTTTGTCGGGCGAGACCACGTAGTGCGAGGCGGGATAGATCGCAACGTGCGACACGGTGTTTTTGATATCGCCGGTCGTGGGGTTGAATTCACAGATCCGGTCCACCTCGTCCCCAAAGAACTCGATGCGGATCGCGGTGTCGCCGGAATAGACCGGGAAGATATCCACCACGTCCCCCTTGACGCGGAACTTGTTGCGGGAGAAATCGATAGTAGTCGATCGGGCTGCCGAGGGAATAGATGCACGAGACGGACGCGACGATGATCACGTCCCGCCGTTCCGACAGGGCGCTGGTAGCGGAATGCCGCAGCCGGTCGATCTCGTCGTTGACGGCGGAATCCTTCTCGATATATGTATCGGTCGAGGCGATATAAGCCTCCGGCTGATAATAGTCGTAATAGCTGACGAAATACTCCACCGCGTTGTGCGGGAAGAACTCGCGGAACTCGCTGCACAGCTGCGCAGCAAGCGTTTTGTTGTGCGCCAGCACAAGCGTGGGACGGTTCGCCTGCGCGATGACGTTTGCCATGGTGAAGGTCTTGCCGGAGCCGGTCGCCCCGAGCAGGACCTGCTCCGTATCGCCCCGGGCGATCCCGTCCACCAGAGACGCGATCGCCTCCGGCTGGTCACCGGTCGGCTGAAACGCGGATACGAGCTCAAAATGATCCATAAATCCTCCGCAATCCTAATAATGAACATTTGTTTCATTATAGCAAACGGCAGTGTTTTTGTCAAGCCTTTTCCGACGGGCCGGGCGGCGCGCCGACGCGGAACAGACCGAACGAACCGACTCTCACAGAAAAAATGTCGGCTGAAATATTGACACCCGCATCCGTTTTCTGTATAATCAGAATGAATTTTGTGATATGGAGTATGGAGTCTTGTCTATGAAACGTTCGCAAACCAAAGGCGTTCTGATCCTGCTGCTCACCGCGTTCATCTGGGGCTCCGCGTTTGTCGCGCAGAGCCTCGGCGCGCGTACGCTGCAGGGCTTTACCTTCAACGCGCTGCGCTGCCTGTTCGCGCTGCTGTTTCTGATCCCCGTGCTGCTGATCCGCGACGGCCGCAGACGCAGGCATCTGCCGGAGGGCGATATATACGCCTACGTCGGCGCGAAAAAGAATTCCATCATTTTCGGCGTGCCCCTCGGCGCGCTGCTGTGCCTCGGCTCGAACCTGCAGCAGTTCGCGATGGATTACACCACGCCGGGCAAGGTCGCGTTCATCACGGCGCTGTATATGATCCTCGTGCCGCTGATCGGCAAGCTGTTCGGCAGAAGAAGCAGCGCCCTGCTGTGGCTCTCCGTGCTGGTTTCCATCATCGGGCTCTATTTCCTGACCATCGGAAAGGACGGTTTTTCCAAAATCAATTTCGGCGACGTGCTGGCGCTTATGTGCGCCGTCGCCTTCGGCTTCCACATTCTGCTCGTGGACTACGCCTCCGGCAAGACGGACGTGATCGCGCTGAGCGCGGTCCAGTTTTCGGTGGCCGGCGTGGTCTCCGCGGTGCTGATGGTGATCTTCGAGAGCCTGACCTTTGCGGATTTCAAGATGGGGCTGCTGCCCGTGGTGTATGCGGGCGTGCTCTCCTCCGGCGTCGCTTATACCCTGCAGATCGTGGGGCAGAAGCACACGGAGCCGACGCTTGCCAGCCTTATCATGTGTGCGGAAAGCGTATTCGGCGTGCTGACCGCCATGGTCGTATTAAAACAGATCCCCACCGTCCGTGAGACGATAGGGATCGTGCTGATGCTCGCTGCGATCGTGAGCGCGCAGTTTGCCGTCAAGCCGAAGGAGGACCGCCGGTCAGTCGGCGTCTGATACAAAGCCCATCAGCTCCAAAGGGTCCCGCAGCTTCCCGTCCACTCTGACTTCCAGATGAATGTGGGCGGGATCTTCTTTTTCCACGGGGATCTCCCCGACGAGGCCGATCAGATCCCCCGCCTGCAGGGTCGTCCCGTTCGCGATGAGACCGCCGTCCGCCAGCCCGCTGACGGTGGAAACGACGCCCTGCCCGTGGTCGATCTTCACAGTATTGCCCCACAGCGGATCCCGCGTCACGGCGATCACCGTGCCGGGGGCGATCGTCTGCACGCCTTCGCCGGGCTCTCCGCGAAAGTCCACGCCGTTATGCGTGCGCCAGTCGTTCATCGTCTGCGAAAACACCGGCACGCCCATGGAATAGTCCTTGCCGACCTCCACGCCGAGCGGAAGTTGGAAGCGGAGCGGCGCGACTGCGGATTCGGATTCCGGTTCCGCCTCCGACGCGGGCACGGTGGGCGACAGGTTATCGAACACCGCCGCGGTCTGCGGCTCTTCAAGAGCAGGGAGCGTCGGCGTTTCCGCGACTGGCAACTGCCCCTGCGCGGTGGACGGCTCGGTCGGACGCGGCGTGACGTGGAGATGCGTTACGCGCTCCTGTGTTGTGACCTCCGCCGCAAGCTTTTTGATGGCCCTGGTCCCCGCCGCGCGCAGGGAGATGAACGTGGCAGCCACAAGGCAGGCGCTGAGCGCCAGATACAGGGCTCGGCCCTTCAGCATTTTCTTGAAAGACTTTTTGTTGTTATCATTCAGCATCATATTTTTTCCCTCCGCGCTTTAGTTTGCGCGGAGGGATGATTTTTATACCTGTTCGATCGCAATTTGCGAAAGCGCCGACGTTCAGCGCTTATAGCCGATCGCGAAGCGCGTGCCGACGCCCTTTTCGGAACGCACGGAAAGATAGCCGTTCTGCGCTTCGATCACCGACTTCGCAAGCGACAGACCGATGCCGACGGATTCAGGCCCCGCGTTTTTCGCTTTATAAAAGCGCTCGAAAATATGGGGCAGGTCCGCTTCGTCGATCCCCTCGCCCTCGTCCGTCACGGTAAGGCGCAGATAGGCGCCGGTGTTTTCGGCGGCGACGCGGATCGCGCTGCCGGGACTGCTGTGCTCGGCGCAGTTTTTGAGGATATTCGTCAGCGCCTCCGTCTGCCAGGCTTCATCTGCGGGGAAGGAAACGTCCAGATCGCCGGCGGCTTCCACCGCAACGCTTTTCAGGTCCAGCAGCACGCCGAGACGGTCCTCGGCATTTGCGAGCAGACGACGAGCCGTCAGAAGCTCGGTCTTCAGCGTCACCGTGCCGGAATCGAGCTTGGAAAGCTTGAGCAGCGCGTCGATCAGGCGCTCGATCACGTCTAACTGCCGCGCGGATTCAGCGGCAAACTCGCGGCGTGTGGCTTCGTCCATTTCATTCGCGTCGGAAAGCGCGTCCAGCATGATCACCGCGCTTGTGAGAGGCGTGCGGATCTGATGCGAGATATCCTGCAGCCAGCGCGACTGCGCCCTGCTGTTGGCATGGCTCTCGGCCGCGGCCTCGCGCAGACGGACCGTGAGATCGTAAAGACGGTTCGTCAGCAAGGAAAAATCGCTCTCCCCGTTTTCGTCGATCTTCAGCCCGTAATTCCCACCAGCGACGGCGTCGAGGTAGCTTATCAGCGCCTGCGTTTCCCGGCGGCGGCGCTTGGACTCCGAGATCCCGAGCAGGATCGTCCCGCCCGCGAGCAGCGCGACGGCGCCGAGCCCCGCGATCAGGATCGCGTCCAGCGTCTGCCGCTCCGGCGCGGCGACAAGCTCCCCTGCGGAGATCCCGTAGCGCCGGAACAGGGAGCCGCCCGTCTCCGGCGGATCGCGCAGCAGGCGCAGCAGCTCGGTCTCCGACACGTCCGGATACGCGGCAAGCACCGCCTCGGCGACGGCGGAAATGCGCGCTTCGTTACGGATCGCGTAACGGACTTTCAATACGCCGAAAGCGCCGACGAACAGCATCGCCGACGCAGCGCAAAGGAGGATCAGCCGCAGCAGCGGCGCTTTCGAGCGTTTCGGTTTCATGGCTCCACCCTGTAGCCCACGCCCTTGACGGTCCTGATCAGCGTCGCGCCGCATTTTTCGCGCAGGCGCTTGATATAGACCG
>CACZGD010000091.1 GCA_902780565.1 Oscillospiraceae bacterium | reverse complement strand
GGAGCAGCGAGGAGGTGGTCAGGCTGATCTGATCGACCGGCGCTCCGGCGACCGGGGCGGGGGCGTCGCCGAGGATTTTGGAAATGCCGCGGGTGAGGTCCTGCATGGCGCCCAATTTCCCGAGGTCCTGCGCCTGCAGCATACGGAATTCGTCCGGCATATCGTAGGGGTCCATATCCCGGTAGCAGGGGATCAGGACCTTCGTCTTGTCCTTCGCGGCGAGGCGCAGGAAGCGGGACCACTCGTTTTTCACCCACACCGCGTGGAAATATTCGTACTTCGTGCCGACGCAGAGCATGATCTTCGCGGAGTTCAGCGCGGCGAAGATGTAGGGCTCATACTGTAACCCGAGTTTATCTTCTAACGTAATGCGCGAGAAAAAGACCTTGTAGCCCTTGGCGGTGAGGGCGTCGTAAATATCCTGCGCCATGACGGAATCGGGCGTGCGATTGCCGGTTTCGTCGGTTTCCTTATAACAAATGAAGATATCATACGGCTGCTCGTTGCGGCTGATGGACAAAATCTCCTCGTTGATCCGGTCGATCTCGCGGGCTTCGTCGCGATAGACCTTCTGCGCCGTCACGTCGGCGTATTCCATCGCCAGCTCGAAATACTCATCCCGCGCCGCCTTCTCGAAACTTGCGCGGTGACAGGTCGGGATCTTTCTGCCCGTGCCGGGATCGTCCACGTACTCGATGCCGTACTTGCACAGCAGAGCGCCCCAATACGCCTCGGCTTCCTCCGGGAACTCGGCGATGATGTTCTCATAGATCCCCGCCGCCTTGTCGAACTCGCTGTTCATTCTGAGGCGGTTCGCCCGGTTGAAGAGCGTCATTTTCTTCTCGTTGTCCGCGCTCGGCACGGTCTGCGTTGTCCCGCAGTATTCGCAGGTCACGATCTTGTCCAGTTCCGTGATCGTGAGGTCGCCTCCGCACATTTTACATTTACAGACTGCCATATGTACCTCCGTTCAAGAATGGGAATCAGGAAAAGCGTATCAAACAGAAAAAAGCAAAAAATATTTTCAAACGCTTGCATTTGCTTGCAAAATAGGATATACTGATTACAGAAACAACAGAAAGGAGCAAACAGCCATGTCTAATTCCCTCGTACAATTCCGTGCGGAAGACGCCGCGCGGCTCAAAGCCATTCAGATCTGCGAGCAGTTGGGGATCGATCTGCCGACCTATCTTCGCATTTGCATCTCCCGGCTGGTGCAGGAAAACGGCATCCCGTTCAGCATGAAGCTGGACGCGCCCGCCGAAAGCAAAGCCATGCGCGCCATGCGGGAGGCAAGCAGGATCGCCGCGGAAAACGGCATTGCGGATATGACGCTTGACGAAATCAACGCGGAGATCGCCCAAGCGAGAAAGCAAGGGTCTGCCGGATGAAATATTACGCCGTGATCGACACGAACGTGCTGGTATCCGCCATGCTGAAATGGGACTCCGTGCCCGGAAACGTTATGGCGCTGGCTTTTGACGGGCCGATCGTACCCGTGCTGAACCGGGAGATCCTTCACGAATACCGCACGGTCCTTTCCCGCCCGAGCCGTTTATCGTAACGCCGCGTCAAATGCTGGATATCATCCTCGCCGCGCGGGAATAGCCCTCGCGCGGCTTTCCGCATCCGCCGTCCCGGCGGGTGTTTTTTTTCTCAGAACCGGTTCAGGAAGTCCATCGCCGCGTTGGTGTATTTGCTCAGCTTGTCGCGGCGGGCCTGCCGCTGGTTCACGCCGTTGACCCAGGTATCGATCACGGTGTTCTGCGCCGAATACATGGTGCCGTTGGAGAACTGGTCGTGCAGGAAATAGCCCTCATAGCGGGAGCCGTCCGGGAAGAACATCACGCCGCTGCCGGCGGTCTGCCCGTTTTCGACGTTGCCGCTGTAGTATTTGCCGGTGGGATTGCCGTTTTCGTCGTCGAAGCGGATCATGCCGAAGCCCTTCCACGGCATATCGTTCTGCCATTCGCCGGTCCAGGTCTGCCCCATGGGGTAGGTCAGGGTCCCCTGCCCCGCGCGCCTGCCCTCGGCGAACGACCCCGTATAGACGTTGCCGTTCGGGAAGCGCAGCGTGCCCTCGCCGTGATACGCGCCGTTCAGGAAGTCGCCCTCATAGATCGTGTTGCCCGCGCCGTCGATGAGCTGGCCGCGCCCGTCCGGCATGCCGTTTTTGAGCGGGCCGATATAGTTGGAGCCGTCCGCGAAGGTCTCCACCGCCATCTGGCAGCACGCGCCGGGGGTGAAGTCGCCCTCGATGGTCTCGCCCTTGCGGTTGCGGAAGGTGCCGGGACCGTCCGGCTCGCCGTTTTTCCACACGCCGGTAAAGCTCCAGTCCTCGCGGTAGGGATAGGTCCCCTCCGCGTTCAGGGGCTTGCCGTCCTGCCACGTGCCCTCGCACGCGGGCTTGCCGTTTTTGTAATAGACGCCCTTGCCGTGCAGCTTGCCCGCCTTGAACGTCCCCTCGCGCGAGAGGACGCCGCCGACTAAAATCCTGCCCTGCCCCGTGAGCGCGCCGTTCTCGAACGCGCCGATCATGGTATAGGCGCGCCCGTTCGCGGTGTAGCGGAATTCGCCCCTGCCGTTCTGGGGACGCCCGTTCTCCCACGTGCCGGTCCAGCTTTTGCCGTCCTTATAGGTCATGGTGCCCTTGCCCTGCTTTTTGCCCATGTACCAGCTCCCCTCGTACCGGTCGCCGTTTTCATAGAAGCGCGTGCCCTGCCCGTGGGGACGCCCGCCCAGCGACTGCCCGGCGTAGGCACCGTCCGCAAAGCTCAGCTCGTTTTTCGTCACGCCCACGGTCGTGGTTTCGCCCAGCGGGGCGGGGAGCAGCTTGCCGATGCCGCGCAGCAGGTCCTGCATGGCGCCCAGCTTCCCCAGATCCTGCGCCTGCAGCATTTTGAACTCGTCCGGCATGTCGTAGGGGTCCATATCCTTATAGCACGGGATCAGCGTGCGCGAGCGGTCGGCAGCCGAGAGCTTCAGGTACCGCGACCACTCGTTCTTGACCCACACCGCCTCGAAATACTCGCTGCGCGTGCCGATGGCGATCAGGATCTTCGCAGAGGATAGCGCCGCGAAAATATAGGGCTCATACTGCTGGCCGAGCTTATCCTCCAGCGTGACGCGGGCGAAAAAGACCTTGTAGCCGCGCCGGACGAGCGCGTCGTACAGATCCTGCGCCAGCACGGAATCCGGGGTGCGCAGCCCCGCCTCGTCCGTCTCCTTATAGCAGATGAAAATGTCATAGGGTGTTTCGTTTTTTCCGATGCGCAGGATCTCCGCGTTCAGGCGGTCGATCTCGGTCGCCTCCTCCTCATACAGGCGGCGCGCCATTGCGTCCGCGCGCTCCACGGCCTGCTCGTAGTTCGGGTCCCGTTTGACGGAGACCAGACTTGCCCGGTGGCAGGTCGGCTTTTTGGTCAGGGTCGCGGGGTCGTCCACGTACTCGATGCCGTACTGGCACAGCACCAGCCCCCAATAGGCCTCCGCCTCCTGCGGGAAGGAGGCGACCACGGTCTCGTAGATCCCGGACGCCTTGTCGAACTCCCCGCGCATACGCAGACGGTTCGCCCGGTTCATCAGCGTCATCTTCTGCTCGTCGTCCGCCGTGGGGACCGTCTGGTTCGTGCCGCAGTATTCGCACTGCGCGATTTTGTCCGCCGCGTTCAGGATCAGATCCCCGCCGCACATTTTACATTTACAGATCGCCATACAAATGCCTCCCCGATGATTCGCGTTTTCGGAATAAAAACTTTCTATTTTAGTATATAGATAATTTATTATAACAAGCTTTTCGTCAAATTACAACAGAAAAGGCGCAAAAAAGCGCGCCGGACGGGACGTCAAATCAAAAAAACCTCCTATGATACGTTCTTTCGCCGTATCATGGGAGGTTTCATTTTCTATGGTCCGATTTCAGCGGACGGATGCGGAAAGCGCGCCTTCCCGGGGGCTGCAAAACGGAACGGATCCGCTTATTTTGCCCACCAGAAGATCACTCTGTTCACGATATGCAGCACGTGGTGCACAAGCTCGGTCCACCAGCCGGAGATCGTTTTGCGGTTATGCGTCTCACCGCAGTAGGGGCAGGAACCGTTCGCGGCGGGCTCGTCGGGATTCTCGGGCTCGTCGGGCTCCTCGGAGGCTTCGGCGGCTGCCTTCAGCGCGGCGTACTTCTCTTCGGCGGCGGTCAGGATATCGGCGTTCTCAACAAGGGCTTTCTGATCGTCGGTCAGCTTGTCGTAAGCGGCGCGGGCTTCGTCGATCTTCGCCTTGCTCTCGTCGGTATATTCCACCTCTCCGATCTCGTCGATCAGCGCGGCAACTTCGTCGGCGGCAGCCTGATCCGCAGCAGCTTTTTCTTCGGCGGTGAGCTGCGCGTCGGTCTTGATCTCGTTGATCAAGGCTATCGTCGCGGAACGTATCACGCTGATCGCGGCGGTGTCTGTGGCGGCGTCGATCGCGACGCAGGCATTTTCGATAATGTCAGCAAGCTCAGCCTGCTCCGCTTCACGATAATCTGCAGCGTTCTTGTAGTTCCTGATCGCGGCTTTTGCGGCTTCCTTCGCTTCCACGTTGGCAACAAGGGTGTCCAAAGCAGCCTTGTTTTCGTCAAGAGTCTTGCTCTCGTCATAGGTGAAACCTTCGATCTGCGTCTTTGCAAGTCCGACTATGCTCTGAACGGCTTCGCTGTCACCCTCCTGAAGGAGAGCATCCATGGCGTTTTTCTTTTCGGTCTTGTAAGCCTCAAACGCGGCCATGTCGGCGGCAAGCTGCAGCGCGGCATAGTGTCCTTCCGCGATGGCAAGGGTCTCGTAGTTGTCGACAAAGGTCTTCTGCACGTCATTCAGCGCGTCATAGGCGGTTCTTGCGGCGTCGATCTTCGCCTTGCATTCGTCGGTGAATTCCACCGTGCCGATGGCGTTGATCAGATCGATCACGTTCTGCGTTGCCTCGTCAAGGATGACGTTGAGCGTTGCGGCGCCGAACACATCCGGGCAGGTGTCGCCGGTTCTGAAGATATGATCGTAGGCTTCGATCTCCGTCTTATGCACTTCCAGCTCCAGGCCGGGGAACAGCACCTCATTAGCTGCTGCCAGAGCTTCCTCTTCAGACTTCCCTTCTTCTATCGCATAGTTGAACTCCAACTCTGCCCTTTGGATGAGATGATCCACTTCTTCCGCGGACATCCATTCGGGGATCTCCGACCCTTCCTTCAGGGTCAGCTTGTATTCTGTTCTGGCTTGCCGGTCATAGTGGCAGCCTTCGCCGACCGTAACGGTCACGTTTTCGCCAAGCGTACTGATCGCGCCGCATTCATAGGAGACCGGCGCGCTGCTTTCCAGGATCAGTGAGGTGAGGCTGTTGCATGAATTAAATGCGTTCTCTCCGATCTCCACGCCTTCCGGAATGGTGAGCGACTCCAGCCCGCTCTGGGAGAACGCGATCGATTCGATCTTCTTGAGCGCGGCGGGGAGCTCGATCGTTTTCAGGGAGGTGCACGAGATGAACATGCCGCCCGCGATCGTTTCCATATCCTGCGGCAGGGTCACTTTTTCAAGCGCATAACACCAGCCGAACGCATCCCAGTCCAGCGTCGGATTGCTTTCAAACACAACCTCTTTAAGCTGTGTGCATCCTCTGAAAGCACAGTCGCCGAGCGCTGTCACACAATCGTTGATAATGATTTTTTTGATGGGCATGCCCTTCCAGTCAAAGCCGTAGTCCGGGATTCCACCGTTTCCGGAGAAGGACAGCAAACCGTCGTCGTCGAGCGTCCAATACAGGTCGCCGAAGTTGCCGCTGCTTGCGGCGCTGACGGTGAACGCCATGCCGCCGAAGACGGACAGGACCATCAGGATGCTCAGCAGCACGCTGACGGGTTTGCGGATCCATGTTTGTTTCATTGTTAAATCTCCTTTCATTCGGCCGTCCGGGGAAGGGGAGAAAGCCTTTCGACGCCCCCGCGGTCCCCGACCGTCTGATTTCACGTTATTATAACACCGCGATTTTTACCGGTCAAGGGGGAACTTATAAAAAAATGCGATGATTTTTCACGATCTGAAAACGAAAACAGCCCTTTTTATAAAAAACGCACAAAAAAAACGGGATCTGATTCATGAAATTATATTGAACTCTGAAACAGCATTTTTTACCGCCGCGCTGAGCGCCCGTCGCCGGAAAAAGCGTCCCCAAAAAAAGAGGAGACGCAGTCGGCAGGACGCGTCTCCTTTTTGGTATTGTCGCAAATTGCCTCACGCGGCGGCTTCGGCTTCGGCGTCGGCGGCGGGCAGGGCAGCAGCTCCTCATCGGTCATCAGGGTGCCGTCCTCCTTGACGAGGATCTGCTCCTCCTCGGCGGAGCCGAAGAACTTGAGGATCATATCGATCAGATACTGCGGCAGGGTGCTGTTTTCCACCATGGTCTGGAAATAGGTCAGCTCGTCGAGGAGCTGCTCCACCGCCTCGGTGGATTCGGACGGATCGGGCTCCTCGGCGGGGTCGACGGTCTCGCCGAACACGGCGCCGGTCGGCACGGCCAGCAGCACAAGGGACAGAACGAGGGCAAGGATTTTTCTGAGATTCGCTTTCATTTCGGTTCTCCTTCTTTTATGGATTCGGGGACCTCCCCGTGGATTTACGGTATCAGCCGAGCTTTTCGCGCAGCGCGTTTGCCACCGCCTCCGCAATGAGCCCGTGCCCCATGGCGGAGGGATGCACGCCGTCCGGCAGCCAGTACCCGGCGGGGGCTTTTTCGCACGCGGCGTCGAACATGCTTTGCAGCGGCACGAAGGTGAGGCCGTAGGTCTCCGCCAGCTTTCTGACGGAGGCGGCGCGCATGGCGGTCTCGTCGTGGAAATACCCCCACTTGCCGTCGGTCGCGGGGCCGCGCAGCACGAAGGGCTCCAGCAAAATCACGTCCGTGCCCGGCAGCTTCTGCCGCAGCTCCTCGATGAGCAGGGCGTAAACTTTATAGAACTTCGGGTTTTCGATCCCGTTGCGGCGGGCGCCGAACTCGTGCCACACGTCGTTGATGCCGATCAGGATCGTGATGAAATCGGGCGCTTCCTCAATGAAATCCTCGCCGATGCGGGCGTAGAGGTCCACGACCCGGTTGCCGGAAATGCCGAGGTTGACAAATTCGAGCTGCCCGGGGTATTCCTTCCCCAGCAGCCCCGCCACCTGCGTGGGGTAGCCGTAGCCGAGACTCAGACGGTTGCCGCGCGAGCGGTCCGCGTCCGTGATGGAATCGCCTTGGAACAGGATCTTTTTCATGATGGACTCCTTTCTCTTTTATCTTTTCTTTTTCTTTCTCAGCCGACGGCTCAAACAATTTTCTCCCCGTCGAAGCAGAACAGCCCGAACGCGTGCCCGGCGTGGTTGCCGGCGGCGAGCCAGTCGGCATAGGCCTTCCGCAGGGCGGTATCGCGCGGCATATCCTGCCACGGCGTGCCGGTATAGCGCCCGAAGACGCGCCAGTCGTTATGGAAGCCGTCTTCTTCCTCCTCCCAGTCCACGATCTCAAAGTCGTCCATGAACTTCAGGATGTTCAGGCGCGGGGGCAAAAACGCCCGGTGCCGGGGATAGAGCAGCCACGAGCCGCAGCCGAACAGGACCGTGCCGTCCGGGAACATCTCTTTATAATGCGCGTACGCCTCGCGGTAGGAGGCAAGCCGCACCTCGTCCGTGAGCGGCACGCCGGAGGACGGGATGTGGAAATTGATATACGTGTCGCCGTTTCTGACCACGCGCCCGTTCTTCATCACGAAGTCAAAGTCGCGGTTATAAGTGGAGACCTCAAACTGGAAGCGCCCGTAGGCAAAGCGCGTCATCTTCAGGAAGCCGTTGTTCCACCCCGCCACGAAGGTGCCGGGCACGCCCTTCACCTCCATGCACTCCAGCAGCTTGCAGCGCAGGTCGTCCGCGCCCCTCCAGAAGATCGCTTCGTCAATGCCCGCCGCCTCATAGCGGGCCTTCAGGATCTCGGTCAGGTTCATGATATACACAAGATCGAGGGTATATTCGTTGATCGCGTACTCGGCGGCGAGGGCCTTGATCCCCTCCAGCGCCGTATCGAGCCCGATGGACCCGGCGATCATGTAGTTATGTACCAGCGTGTCGAACTTCGCCGCGAACACCGGGTCCGCGTCAAGCTTCGTCTCCACGTCCAGAAGGACCGGGACCGCGGATTCGGGGAACGTCGCCAGCAGTTGACGGATATAAGGCGTGTCGTGAAGCATGGTTGCCTCCTGAAATGTAATATCTGATTTATTGTAGCACGGCTGCGGGAAAAATGCAAGAGGGAAAAGGGAAAGGGACGGGGGCAAAGGGCCGAGGGCCGAGGGAGTGGGGGAAGGCATCGGAAACGGAATGGGGTGACGATCCCCGGCAGCACGGCACCTGACGCGCCGTTCGATGCATTTGTTATTTCCCGAAAACCGTCGTACAGAACCCGTCACCGGAAACAGGACCGGGTAGGGGTTACATCGGTAGTACGGCATGATAGGAAACTCGCCTGCTGCCGCAGTCGAGAATGGAATCGTTTACGCCGAAAACCTCCCCCGGAGGTTTTCAGCTACGACTACAGCCGTTCTTGTGCCTTGACGCGGGAGGGTGTCATCCCGGCGGGATGCGGCACAGATGACGGATCATGTGAATATCCGGGAGGATACCCTCCCCGGCAAGGGGCAACCGACGGATATGTTTTCCGTCGTTGCAGGGCGTTCGGGCGACGAACCGGGTATGATATGATACAATGTTATTTTGGTTGATTCGTCGATTCGCCGTGTCCGGTCATATACACCGCATTCCGCGTACTTCCCCTTGCCGGGGAGGGAATCATCCCGGGGCAAGCATATTCGATTCTCGTTAACAGATCCCGCCGGGATTCATCCCTCCGCCGTCAAGGCAAAGGAACGGCTGTGGGCAGCCGTACTACCGGTCGGATCGGCACGCCTTCCCCATCCCCCGACCGGGTTCGGACCGGGACCTTTTGGGCGGCGGGGGGTGCGGGTCGCCGGGGGCGACCTCTGCAGAAGGCAGAAGCACCGACCGAGGCGGCAGCCGAGACCCGCCGCGCTACCGGGGGATTTTTTACCCGGTTCCGTTTCCGATGCCTTCCCCCACTCCCTCGGCCCTTCGCCCTCGGCCCTCGGCCCTTCGCCCTCGCCCCTTTCCCCTAAAAATCCTCTTGACATTTCCCTTCCCATGGTGTATGATACCGATGGATTTACCCCCAAGGTGAGTAGGTAAATAGAACGCGGGGCGGTTTGCCCCGAAGAAGGAGAACCCATATGAGATATATTTACGCGGACAACGGCGCGACCACGCGCATGAGCGACACGGCGGTGCAGGCGATGCTGCCGTTTTTGCAGGGGACCTACGGGAATCCGTCGTCCCTGCATTCCGTGGGGCAGGCGGCGGCGGAGGCGCTGGTGAAGGCGCGCGAGACCGTTGCGAGGTGCCTGCACGCGGACCCGAAGGAGATCACCTTCACCTCCGGCGGCAGCGAGGCGGACAATCAGGCGATCCTGACCGCGGCGGCGCTGGGCAAAAAGAAGGGCAAGACCCACGTCATTTCCACCGCCATTGAGCACCACGCGGTGCTGCACACCCTGAAGAAGCTCGAAAAGGAGGGCTTCACCGTTACCCTGCTGCCCGTGGAGCCCGGCACCGGGCTTGTGACGCCGGAGCAGGTGGCAGCGGCGATCACGGACGCGACCTGCCTTGTGAGCGTGATGCTGGCGAACAACGAGATCGGCACGATCGAGCCCGTGAAGGAGATCGCCGCGCTTTGCCGGGAGAAAAAGATCCTGACGCACACGGACGCCGTGCAGGCGGTCGGGCATATCCCGGTGGACGTGAAGGACCTCGGCGTGGACTTTCTGGCGCTGTCCGGGCACAAATTCCACGGTCCGAAGGGCGTTGGGGCGCTTTACACGCGGCGCGGCATTCTGCTGCAAAGCCTGATCGAGGGCGGGGCGCAGGAGCGCGGCAAGCGCGCGGGCACCGAAAACCTGCCCGCGATCGCGGGCATGGCGGCGGCGCTGGAAGAGAGCGTGAAAAACCTTGACGCGAACATGGCGGCAACCGCAAAGGTGCGCGACCGGCTGATCGCGGGCCTGGAGGGGATCGAGCACGGCGTGCTGAACGGCGCGCGGGAAAACCGCCTGCCCGGGAACGTCAACTTCTGCTTTGAGGGGATCGAGGGCGAAAGCATTCTGCTGCTGCTGGACGACCGCGGGATCGCCGCGTCCTCCGGCTCCGCCTGCACCTCCGGCTCGCTGGACCCCAGCCACGTGCTGCTCGCCATCGGCCGCCCGCACGAGATCGCGCACGGCAGCGTGCGCCTGTCCATTGACGAGACCGTCACAGAGGACGACGCGGACTATATCGTCGAACAGCTTTCCGAGGTCGTTTCCTACCTGCGCGGGATGTCGCCGGTGTGGAGAGACCTTGTGAACGGTAAGAGCCCGTTCATTACGAAATAAATGCAAAATGCAGAATAAGGAATACAAAATGCAAAATAATGAATACAAAATTTCGGAAGGGCTTCGCCCTTACCTATTTTAAAATGCCGACCGCAGGTCCCGCCCCTCGGCCCTCGGCCCCTGGCCCCCGGCCCCCGGCCCTATTAAAATGCCGACCGCAGGTCCCGCAATTTTGTATTCTGCATCCTGCATTTTGCATCCCTCATCTCAGTTCCCCCAAGAAAGGAAGGAAAAACCAATGGCATTATACAGCGCAAAGGTGATGGATCATTTCCGCAATCCCCGCAATGTGGGCGTGATTGAAGACGCGGACGGCGTGGGCGAGGTGGGCAACGCCAAGTGCGGAGACATCATGAAGTTTTATATCAAGGTGGACGACGACGTCGTCACCGACATCAAATTCGAGACCTTCGGCTGCGGCTCGGCGATCGCCTCCGCCTCCATGGCGACGGAGCTGATCAAGGGGCAGCCGGTCGAAAAGGTGCTGGAGCTGACGAACAAGGCGGTCGTGGAGGCGCTGGACGGGCTGCCGCCCCACAAGATCCACTGCTCCGTGCTGGCGGAGGAGGTCATCAAGGCGGCGCTGAAGGACTATTACGACCGGCACGGCATCGCCTACGACCCCGCGCTGTTCCCGGACGATCACGACTGCGAGAGCTGCGAGCTGTGAGCTTGCGCGAGAAAAAGCTGGAGGAGAAACGACAATGACGACGAGAGAACTGCAGGACGAGATCCTGCGGCTGAAACGCGAAAACGGCGTGTGCGTGCTGGCGCACGCCTATATGGACCCCGCGATCACCGAGGTGGCCGACTACGTGGGCGATTCCTTCGGTCTGTCGCAGAAGGCGGCGAAGGCCCCGCAGCAAACCGTTGTGATGTGCGGCGTGCGCTTCATGGCGGAGACCTGCAAGCTGCTGTGCCCCGAAAAGAAAGTGATCCTCTCCTCCCCCGTCGCGGGCTGCCCGATGGCGGACCAGATGGACCGCGAGGACCTGATGGCGCTGCGGGAGACCTACCCCGGCTACACCACAGTGGCCTACATCAACACCACCGCCGACATGAAGCGTGCGGTGGACGTGTGCGTGACGTCCTCCTCCGCCGTGAAGATCATCCGGAAGATCGACAACGACAAGATCCTGTTCGTGCCGGACGCGAACCTCGGGCAGTACGTGAAGCAGCAGGTCCCCGAAAAGGAGATCGCCCTGTTTTCGGGCGGCTGCCCCACGCACTACCGCGTGAGCGCCAAGGAGGTCGCCGCCGCAAAGGCGCGTCACCCCGGCGCGAAGGTGCTGATGCACCCGGAGTGCAACCCCGCCGCGCAGGCGCTGGCGGACTTTTTGGGGTCCACCACCGAGATCATGGACGAAGCGAAAAGAGGCGACGCGAAGGAATACCTGATCGCGACCGAAAACAGCATCGTGCAGCACCTGCAGCTCGCCTGCCCCGACAAGCGGTTCTACGCCGTGTCGAAGGACTGCATGTGCCATAACATGAAGGCCACCACCCTGACCGACGTGCTGCACTGCGTGGACGGCACCGGCGGCGAGGAGATCGTGCTGGACGCCGAGACCATGACCGAGGCCAGACGCTGCATCGACGAAATGCTGCGGCTGGGCTGATATGAAAGCGCTCATCGCCATGAGCGGCGGCGTGGATTCCTCCGTCGCGGCGTATCTGATGCAGCAGGCCGGCTGGGACTGCGTCGGCTGCACGATGCGTCTGTATGAAAACGAGACCGTGGGGATCGACTCCAAGACCTGCTGTTCGCTGGACGACGTGGAGGACGCCAGAAGCGTCGCCGCCGCCCTGTCCATCCCCTATTACGTGTTCAATTTTACCGACGACTTCCGGCAGAAGGTCATCGGCAAGTTCGTGGACTGCTATTTCGCGGGCGCGACGCCGAATCCCTGCATCGACTGCAACCGCTATATGAAGTTCGACAAGCTCTATGAGCGGGCGCGCGCGCTCGGCTGCGACGCGGTGGTCACAGGGCATTACGCCCGCATCGGGCGGCGCGGGGACCTGCCGGTCCTGCAGAAGGGACGCTCCGCCGACAAGGACCAGAGCTACGTGCTTTATCACCTGACCGCCGAGCAGCTTCGGCACACGCGCTTCCCGGTCGGGGAGCTGACGAAGGCCGAGGTGCGCGCGATCGCCGAAAAGCTGGGCTTTCTGAATTCCCATAAGCCCGACTCGCAGGATATCTGCTTTGCCCCGGACGGGGACTACGCCCGCGTGATCGAGACCTTTTCGGGCAAAAAAAGCGAACCCGGCCATTTCGTGACCCCGACGGGCGAGGTCCTCGGGACCCACAGGGGCATCATCCACTATACCCTCGGGCAGCGCAAGGGGCTGGGGATCGCGTCAAGCGCCCCGCTCTACGTCGTCGCCATCCGTCCCGAGACGAACGAGGTCGTCCTCTCCCACGGGGAGGGCCTGTTCACCGATACCGTGACCGTGCGCGACCTGAACCTCCCTGCCGGGGAGGACTTCGCGTCGCCCCTTCGCCTGAAGGCCAAGATCCGCTACCGCCACCCGGAGCAGCCCTGCACGGTCCTGCGCACCGGCGGGGACGAGCTGACCCTGACGTTCGATACGCCTCAGCGCGCCGTGACGAAGGGACAGTCCGCCGTGATCTACGACGGCGACGACGTGCTCGGCGGCGGAACGATCGTGTGAGCCGCCTGCATCCGACATTCCGCATCCAAAGTCCAACATCTTTCGGAGGTACCCCCATGATGATATCAACCAGAGGCCGCTATGCGCTGCGGGTGCTGGCGGACCTTGCGTCGCAGGACCCCGGCGTGTTCATCCCGATGAAGGATATTGCAGCCAGACAGGAGATCAGCCTGAAATATATTGAAAAGATCATGCCCGTGCTGACAAAGAACCGGCTCGTGGAGGGCGTACACGGCAAGGGCGGCGGCTACCGCCTTGTCCGCCCGCCGGAGGACTATTCCGTCGGCGAGATCCTGCGCCTGACCGAGGGCAGCCTTTCCCCCGTCTCCTGTCTGGAGGAGGGCGCCGAGCCCTGTCCCCGCGCCGCCTCCTGCTGCACCCTGCCCGTCTGGAACAAGCTCAACAGCCTGATCGGAGATTACCTCGATTCCGTCACGCTAAAGGACCTCACCGGCGCCCCCGCCGGCGGGGATTATGTGATTTGAAGGGACGAAGGACAAGGGCCGGGGGATCGGGAAAAGCACCGGACGCCGGACCGGACGCGGGCAGGATTTTCAATCGGGTCAGGGCGAAGCGCCGCCGCCATCCCACATCCGACACGCAGCATCCGGCATCGCCGGGCAACGCCCGGCAAACAAAAAAGAGCCCTCGCGGGCTCTTTTTAAGTTGCGTGCTCAGATGCAGAAATCCAAAAATCCCTTCGCGCCGAAGATGCGGTAGGTCACGTCGTTGCCCCAGGCGAAGAAGCCGTTGAGGGCCTTTTGCGCCTTGCCGGGCTGTTCGGGCGCGCTTTCGAGGCCGAGGTCCACGAGGGTCCTATACAGCGCCTCGATCTTCGCGTCGTCCCGCTCGCGGTCGCAGACGGGGGAAGCCAGCATCTCGGCGGCCTCGTCGTAGGTCCGCTGCTGCTCGGCGGTCACGCTGCCGCCGCCGGCGACGTAGGCTTCAAACTTCGGGAGGTAGTCGTTGACGAGATACCGCACGTTTCTGGAGCCGTTGAACTGCGGGAAATAGACGCTGCCGTTCGGGTCCGCGCAGTCTGCCACGGTTTTCACCTTGCCGAGGGCGAGGGCGAGCGCCAGGGCGATGGCGACGTTGTTATGCTCCAGCTCGTGCTTCTGGCGATAGAAGAACCAGGAGGAATCCTTGTAATAGGTCCCGGCAATATCGATGCTGCCGTCCGGGGAGAGGACGCGCCCGGCCTCGTCCGCAAAGCGTTCGCCGTGGCGCACCCACTCGGTGCCGGGGGCGGTGGAGGAGACCTCGATGATCTCGTCCGAATTCGTGCGGTCGGCGGAATACAGGAAGCCGAACATCCGGTAGTCGGCGGTCTGTTCGCCGTAGGCAAGCCCGTAGCCGGACAGGAAGGAGAAGGTGATTCCCTGCGCCTCCAGCGCGGCAAGGCGCTCCTTCACCGTGGACTGCGCCTGATAATAGGCGTCCGTCTCCTCGCGCACCGCGTCCTTCGTGATGAAGGCGCGCACCTCCTGATACCGGTCGGACGGCACCAGCGCGCACAGCGAGGGGGCACTGAGCACGATCTCCTCCGTGAACACGCCGAGCGCCTGATCCACAAGGTTTCTCAGCGCCGGCTTTGCGAACAGGCGAAGCGCCCAGTTGACCACGTACCCCCACGGCTCGCCCACCATTTCGGCGACAAGCCCGTTATACACAAGGTCCGGGGAGTTATCCGCATAGTGCTTCGTGATGAGGTCGTAGATCACCTCGCTGCCCTGCCAGCAGCCGACGATGGAGACCACGCGGCGCACGTGATTGGCTTCGCGCTGCGGGTACTTGGCAAGATAGGCGGAAACGACGGACGCGCCCATGCTCATCGGCACCAGCACGACCTCCTTCGCGCCGACCTTGTTTTCGGCAAGGACGGTCTCCACAAAGTCGTGCAGCCCCTGCACGTTTTCGGACGTGTAGGAGAAGGCGTTATAGTTATAGCAATAGAGGTAGTCCTCAAAGTTGTCCCCGAGGGCAGCCCTTGCGATATCCCGGCAGGGGATGGACCCGTAGAACCGGTTTTTGGCCTCGCTCTCCCCGGCGGCGTTCACCGGGTATTCGGAGACCGGCATGGTATAGCGCGGGGTGACGAGGTTCGGCTTGACGCTCCCCTTCTCCCCGAGGATGTTGACCCCGAACAGGGATTCCACGATGATGCGCAGGTCCGCCTCCTTGACGAGGTTCTTGCGCGCCACGGCGGAAAGCAGCAGGCGCAGGACCGTGCGGATGAGCGCCTTGACGGTGTTTTTATCCTTCAGCGCGTCGTCGAAATAGTTGTTGAACAGGTTGAAGCGCGCCTTGAATTTGCCGTCCGCGATCAGGCGGGAATAGGTCTCGTAATTCTGCAGCTCGGGCGTGGCGTATTCGTCGTCGAATAGATAGGTGAAGCTCTGCCCGATGCCGGTCACGAACACGATCAGGCTGTTTTCCCCCTCCGCAAAGGGAGAGGCTGCCGGCGTGTCCTCGGCGATGGCGGGGACGCTGAGCCCCAGCAGGAGCGTGACGGACAGCACGACGGCGACGATTTTTTTCAGCATAAGGATACCTCCGTTCAGGGCTTTTATTGCAATTCGATGGATTTGCTGCGGCGCATGACGTTCCTGAGAATGACGATCAGGGAAATCAGCAGCATGACGCCGCCGATGCCGACGCCGAACCACGTGTTGACGAGGATCACGTATTCCTCCTTTGCGCGGGTGAAGCAGGAATACGCCAGCCGCTGCACCAGCAGCAGGTTCGACAGCGCCGAAAAGATGGACACAAGGTTCAGCATGAAGTGCGTGCGGTTCGATTCCTTGCCGGAGGCGTGCAGACCCAGCAGGGACAGCAGGAACAGCGCGATGATCGCAATGATCAGGATCGCGGCGACGGGCGCGGAGATCTGATGGACGCGCTCCTGCTTTTCGTCCGCCCGCAGCAGCACCACAACGGTGAACGCGGCGGCGGTGAGCATCATGGTGAAGCCCGCGCGCCGGAACACGCGCTTCTGCACGCGCGGCGGCTGCTTTTCGCCGTACACGCACAGGGTCTTCGTAATGCCCGGAATCAGCGAGTAGAGCGCGTTCGCAATCCACAGCGGGGAGCCGATCAGGATGCCGACCACCAGCTTCAGCGCAAAGGACAGCAGATTGCCCGCCGCCGAGAGCATGGCCTTCAGCTCAAAGCTGAGCCGCATGGCGCTGGTCACGTCATACGCCAGCAGCTCGCCCTTTTCCCGTATTTCCTTTTTGCCCAAGGGAACCACCTCTGTTTCGGATTCGGATACAGGAACTCAGTCTTTATTATACTATATCGAAATGGAAAAATCAATCGGGAAGAGGAATAAATTTTGGGCCGGGGGCCGGGGGCCGGGGGCCGAGGGACGGGGCCGGGCGCAGCCCGGCGGGTGCACGGGTGCGCGGGTGCTCGGGGACACGGGAAAAAATGCAAGATGCAGGATGCAAAATACAGAATTTCGGGACCTGCGGGTCGGCATTGAAATATGATTGCGGTCGGCACGCCTTCCCGTTTCCCCAGCCGCGCTCTGACCGGAATCTATATTATAATCGCGGCGCAGCCGCACCGAAACTTTTCTTTTTTCTTTTTTATCTTTTCACTTCCCGGGCCTTATTATCATCGCGCGCTGCGCGTGCAACCGACATCCAACGTCCAACATCAAAAAAACCGCCTTCGCAAGGCACTCCGTAAGGAAGTTGCTTTTAGGCAGACAATAACTGGCTAAAAAGAAATCATAACCACCCGTAAAACGGGTGGTATGTACTCGCCCTAGAAGGGCGTACTACTGGCGACCTCTTAAGAGGTACTGAAAGATCCACCAACCGCA
>CACZGD010000090.1 GCA_902780565.1 Oscillospiraceae bacterium | reverse complement strand
CCTGCAGCCGCAAACGGTCCTCGTTTACGGATCCGCCCGTTTCTCATGCTTTGATAAACTCATCGCCCAGGGGATCAAGGTGATCGCCTACCCCGGCAGTACCGCATCTGCCTTCGATAAAAGGAGGCGGATGAGATGAGTAAGAGTGATAGCGGGTTGTTTCAAGGAACACTCGGTTCAACTTATGAGAATAGCACATCCAAGGAAACAAGCTATACCGATAGAGGCATAGAAGTTCCAAAGCATATTCAAGATGCGCTTGTTCAATTAAAGAAACCAGGCGATTACATCAAATCCGATGTGGGCGGATATAGTATGACAGATACGAGTATCATGTCAAAAGAAACCGGCGTCGAATTTGCAAAAGTTTCAGTTGGTTCGGAAACTTATCTTATTCGAGGTGACGCTAAAGGTACTGTTATACCGGAATCTTTGATGAAAAAAATAGAAACCAATAACGGTACTCTTGATTTTCATAGTCATCCGCATAACGATGATTTGGTGCCATCGTTATCCGACAGAAAAGTGATGAGTTCATTAAAAAGAGCCACTGGACAAGCTTACAGCACTATAGTTACGCCCAACGGAAGAACATGCTTGTTTAATGAAAACGGTGTCATCGAAATCGGAACTGTTCTCAATAAGATTAGTGATGCCCGCAAGCAAGCATTGATTGAACTATTTGGAGGCAAATGATATGATCAATAAAGAAGAAGCGAAAGTTGATGCATGGGTAGCAATAGCAGACCTGATGGGCAGGGAGTATTTTCAGAATCATTTCGACGGCTCCTGCCAATCATATCCCCCCGAAGACAACGACGCTGTCGAATGGGAATACTTCCTTGGTTTTGAAGGAAACGAAGAAACCGGGTTATGGACAGTTTTTGCGAGAGTCTCAGTTAATCGTGAAACTGAGCAGGTGACGTTTCTGGATTATAAGACGCCTGACGGAAAAAGAATGGAGAATCCCATCAAACCAACGTCTTTCGCATGATAAACGCTAAACGCGTCCTCGCAGGAGTGTCAGCCTTTTAAGTTGACACTCCTGCATCATCGGCACCGTCGGAGGCAGCCCCCGCAAGCGCATCGACCGGGAACGTTTTGACCTGCAGCCGCAAACGGTCCTCGTTTACGGATCCGCCCGTTTCTCATGCTTTGATAAACTCATCGCCCAGGGGATCAAGGTGATCGCCTACCCCGGCAGCACCGCGTCGGCCTTCGATAAAAGGAGGCGGACGAGATGAGTAAACCTGACAGCGGTCTCTTCTGTGGGACAAAAAGTAACGGTGGCAGCAGCGGTCCTGGTACAAGCGACAAGATAACTTCTTCTCCGTATAAGGCCACACAGGCTTTGAGAGACCATATTGAGAATCCAGAAGCATCTTCCAGTGGTAGTGATGGAATCAAGGGTACCCACCATAAGGAAAGCTTTTTGAAAGAAGTAGACCGAATTGGTGCGAAAACAACCGGAACCACTCCAAACACACAAGTAGATGGGGTTGAACAGATCAGTTATAAGATGCCGAAAAAAGATAAGTCCGGCAATCCTACTGGCGAATTCAAAACGAAAACATTCAAGAAAACGGTCTATGATCCATCAAAGATTGATACGGACACATATATCAAGTGGGGATTAGAGGCTGCAAATAACACTGCCAGGTCATCTTCTTCCGGAAAACTTGGTCGTGAGTGGACAGGCATAGATAATCAAGGTGTCAAATGGCACGGATATTGTGATAAAAACGGGGAAATCACCTCATTTTCTCCAGAAGAATAAGGAGGGTTCTCATGTATAATATTTACTTGAAAGAAGAAGATTTATTAAACGCCGAGCAATTTCCTGTTGCTGCACTGTTAAACGAAGCGGCAAACTCCGATATTATCGAATTCGTCACGAACTTAGTCGCTGGGATCGGAAGCGGTTATAATTATTCTAATTGTTCATTCTGGAATGACTTTGATGAATACGAACAGGCCAATTTGCAAATGTTTGATGGCTTGTGGGTCGGAAATGAAGGTGGTGAAGAAATCATCATCTCATACAAAGATTTGCTTTACTACCTTGAAACCTTGTTCTCTCGTCTTGTTGAGGAAAAATTCAATAGGATTGATGATCTGCGAGAGCTTATTAAATCTTTCAAAGAGAAATACTGCTGACTTAACCGACAGCGAAAAAGTCATTTTTGGCTGTTGGGTAACCCGCTGCAGCAAGGAGAACAGGATAATCTCTGATTATAAAAAACCTCTGTTTGACCGTACTTCCTCTACAGCACAATTCGCGCGGGTTTGCAATCCCGGTCGGGCAGGAAAACGCCGCCCGGCGGACGAAAACCGTACCGGGCGGCGCAGGGGCGGCAGGCGCAGGGGTCCCGCCGCCGATATTCTGTTTATTATGCCGCGCTCCCGTCGCGTTTCCGCGCTCCCGCCGCGTTACTGCGTCCCGCCCTTGCGGACGGCGGAAAAGACCGCGAGCACCACGCCGTACAGCACGCCCGCCACGGGCCAGACGATCCAGCTGCGCTGCCAGTTCATGGTGATGAAGCTGTAACCGAGGTACCCGGCGGTCACAACGCCCCAATACACCGCCGACAGGGTCTGGGTCCGGCGCTGCTCCTCTTTTTTCTCGCGGGAGTAGTCGCCCTCCTCCAGCAGGACGGCGCAGCTGCCCCGGTTGATCGACGCGCGCACGATCAGCCACACGCCCACGGCGATCATGACCAGCAGCACGCAGACCGCAGCGACGTAGCGCACGTCCTCGCCCGCCTCGTCCGTTTCGGGCAGCAGCATCGCCGCAAAGATCGGCACGGCGGACAGCACGCACAGCACGATTCCGCTCACAAGCTGCGTCACGAACGCGCCGTGCCCGCGGTCGCGGCGTTCGCGCACGAAGCCGTCCACCCCGTATTCGGTCTCGAAGTTTTCTTTGGTCAGATACTCAAAGCGTTTTCCGGCAAGCCCGGACGCGACGAACAGCGCCACCGCGACGCCCACCGCCAGAAACAGGACCAGCAGACCGGCGCCGACCGCCGCCTGCTCCGGCAGCGCGATCACACCGCTCTCCCGCAGGACGGGCAGCAGGATCAGCACGACCGGGGACAGCACGCACAGCAGCACGCCGACCGGTACCCGGCGGGCAAGCGAATCGCGGTACCGCAGGAAATCCTGCGCCTCCTGCATGGACACGCGCCGCACCGGCACGCCCGCGTCCTCCGGCGGGGTCTCCCCGGCGCGGGGATCTTCGCGCAGGTCGTCTTTTAACAGGTAATCGGTGGAAACGCCGAAGGTCTCGGAGAGCAGCAAAATCCGGTTCATATCCGGCACCGACTGCGCGCTCTCCCATTTCGACACCGCCTGCCGGCTGACGTTCAGCTTTTCGGCAAGCTCCTCCTGCGACCATCCGTTTTTCTTTCTCAGTTCCACGATCTTATCCGCAAGGATCATTTTGAAGGCTCCCTTCGACTTTGCTTGCCCGGGGTTTGACGGCGCTTTCGGCGGCGTTCCCTCCCGGGTACACCCAAATGATACCATCCCCGGCGGTTGCATGCAAGCATTTTCACCTTGAAATTCCGCAACCGACGGTTGAAACCGCCGTTTGCGCCGCCCGCAAGAGGGAAAATCCGGCGGTTTTGCACGTACTTTTTGCCGCGAACGCGCTCTTTTTGCAAAACACGCGCAAAACACGCGCCGCCGTCCGCATAAAGCGCGTTTCATGCCTTGACTTTTTCCGTGCGAAGGGGTAAAATAGGCTATATATGTTTTGAAAGGAGTCCCCTGCAGAATGAAGATCTTATATAACGACGGGCGTGTGGACGAATGCCCTGCCGAGCTTGAAACGGAGGTGCTGCGGCACTCCGCCGCGCACATTATGGCGCAGGCGGTCAAGCGTCTGTATCCGGACGCGCATTTCGCCTACGGTCCCGCCACCGAAAACGGCTTTTATTACGACGTCGATCCCGGCGAGCGCGCGATCAGCGAGGAGGACCTGCCCGCGATCGAGGCGGAGATGCAGAAGATCCTGAAGGAGAACCTGCCCTTCAAGGTCTATCCCCTGCCCCGCGACGAGGCTGTGCGCCTGATGGAGGAGCGCGGCGAGAAATACAAGGTGGAGCACATCGGCGACCTGCCCGAGGACGCGGTGATCACCTTCTATCAGCAGGGCGACTACATCGATATGTGCGTCGGCCCGCACCTGACCTATACCAAGGCGCTGAAGGCCTTTAAGCTGACCGGCGTTTCCGGCGCGTACTGGAAAAACAACAGCGCCAACAAAATGCTCACCCGCCTGAACGGCGTGGCGTTCAAGACCAAGGAAGAGCTTGCCGACCACCTGCGCAGACTGGAGGAGGCCAAGGCGCGCGACCACCGCCGCATCGGCAAGGAGATGCGCCTGTTCATGACGGACGATCTGGTGGGCAAGGGCCTGCCCATGTTCCTGCCCAAGGGCTACACCGTGTGGCAGATCCTGGAGGACTACATCAAGGGCAAGGAGCGCAAGCTCGGCTATCAGCACGTGCTGACGCCCTGCGTCGGCACCGTGGGTCTGTATGAGACCAGCGGCCACTGGGCTCATTATAAAGAGAATATGTTCCCGGTGATGGAGGTGGAGGACGAAAAGTTCGTCCTGCGCCCGATGAACTGCCCGCACCACATGATGATCTACGCCAACCGCCGCCACTCCTACCGCGACCTGCCCATCCGCATCGGCGAGATCGCCCACGATTTCCGGTTCGAGGCCAGCGGCACGCTGAAGGGCATCGAGCGCGGACGCCACTTCTGCCAGAACGACGCGCACCTGTTCGTCACCCCCGAGCAGATCAAGTCCGAGGTCAGCAGCGTGGTGGACCTGATCTTCGACGTTTACAAGGATTTCGGCATCACCGACTACCGCTGCGTGCTTTCGCTGCGCGACCCCGCGGACAAGGTGAAGTATTACCCCGACGACGAGATGTGGGAGCACGCGGAAACCGCCCTGCGCGACGTGCTGAAGGACCTTGGCATCTATTTCACCGAGGAGATCGGCGAAGCCGCCTTCTACGGTCCGAAGCTGGACGTGAACGTCCGCCCCGCCGTGGGCGCGGAATACACGCTTTCCACCTGCCAGCTCGACTTCTGCCTGCCCGCGAAGTTCGACCTGAAATACGTAGACCGCGACGGCTCCGAAAAAACGCCCGTGGTGCTGCACCGCGCGATTCTGGGCAGCCTTGACCGCTTTATGGCGTACCTGATCGAGGAGACCAAGGGCGCGTTCCCGGTGTGGCTGGCGCCCCTGCAGGTGAAGGTGCTGCCCGTTTCCGAAAAGAGCATGGACTACGCCCGCACCGTGTTCGAGGCGCTGGACGACGCGGACTTCCGCGTGGAGCTGGACGACCGCAACGAAAAGATCGGCTACAAGATCCGCAGCGCGCGGCAGGACGACAAGGTCCCCTATATGATCATCATCGGCGAGCAGGAAGCCGCAAACGGCAACATCTCCGTGCGCGACCGCGCCACCGACCGGACCACGACCTACACCGTGGAGGAATTCGCCGAAAAGCTCAGAAGCGAGATCGCGGCGCACAAATAAAACCAAACACCTGTGATACACGGAAGTCCCGGCGTTTTTTCGCCGGGGCTTCTTTTTCTTCTTTACTTTTCCGCGCGGGTTTGTTATAGTAAAAACGGATACGACGTATAAATATGCGGGAGAGGCGAAAAGGACGTCCTTGCGGACAAGCCTGACCGCGCGCAGACGCGCCGGCGCCGTATATCAACGGGAGCGACCGGCTGTCCCGGGAGGGAATAACATGGACCGACGCTTTGACAGGGCATATTTCGCCCGCGCCCGCGTGGGGCTGTTCACGCACTATACCTTCGCCACCTACGCCCCGGGAAGAGGGACGGACTGGGGCGGCACCTGGCGCGCACGGAACGATCCGCGCCCGGCAGCCTCCCCGGAGGAAGCGGCGGCGCTGTTCGACGGCGAGGCGTTCGCAAAGGCCGCGGCAGACCTCGGCGCGGAATACGTTGTGTTCACGGCGGCGCACGCGGGCTTTAACCTGCTGTTCCCCTCCGAGACCGTGAAAGCGACGGGCTGCGTCCATAAATGCGCCGAAAGCTCCGACGTGATCGCGAAGCTCCTTGCGGGGCTGGGGCGGTACGGCATTCCGCTGGTGCTGTATCTGCCGCCGAACGACGCGCACGATATCAGCGACGAGGACCTCCGCAGACTGGGCTGGACGGACGACCGGGCGCGGATGGACTTTCTGAAAGCCCTGATCCGCGAGATCTACGCCCGTTACGGGACCGCGATCCGCGGGTTCTGGTTCGATCAGGGCGGCCCGACAAAGGACGTGTGCGACGCGGTGCGCGCCTGCGACCCGGACGCGGTGATCTTTGTCAACACCGGCGTGACGGCGAACGAGACCCGGCATCCGCTTTCCGACTTCACGGTCTCCGAATACTACGGCTCCATCGAGGCGGGGGATTCCGACCGGCTGCCCACGCATTTTTCACAGGTCAACCGGCAGATCGGGAACTGGTGGGCAAGCGGGCACGCCGCGCCGACCGACGACGTGAGCCTTTACCGCTACACCGTACGCACCGCGGCGACCGCGGGGCAGGAAAACGCCGGGGTCGCGTGGGCATGCGGCCCCTATCTGGATCAGTCGTGGGAGGACGGCGTGCGCGAGCTGCTTTCGGCGCTCGGCAGGCTGCTTCGCGCCCACGAGGGGATCTTCGGCACGGTGCCGGGCAGGTCCTTCGTCACCGCGCCGAACGCGCCGCTGACAAAAAACGACTGGGGCGTTTCGACCGAAACGCCCGACGGCAAAACGGTATTCCTGCACGTACTCAACGCCCCGGCAAACGGGGTGCTGACCCTGCCCCGCCCGGCGGACGGCAAAACGTTTGCCGCGGCGACCTGCGGGGGCCGCCCGCTTTCGCTGACAAGGGACGGCGACGGCTGGCGCATCGTCATGCCCGAAGCCCCCGACCCCATAGACGCCGTGATCCGCCTGACGGCGGAATGACCCCTTCGCGGCGGACGGACACAAACGACCTACAAGACAAAAGACCCGAAAGGAGCGCTTCCCATGCAGATGGTCCTTAAACAGATCCTCGTCTTTTTCATGACGCTGCTGGCGTCGGCCTCATCCCTTTCCCTTCCCGGGCGGCAGACGACCGCCGACTTCCCCAAGGCGCAGGTGAAGGCGAAAACGCTGCTGCTTGTGAACGTGCCCGCGGACGGCTCCGCGCTGACGCTTGCCTCCATGCAGGGGCTGCTTGCGAACAGGAGCGAAAAAAACCTGCTGTTCCGCGCCGGGAACGTTCAGAAATGGCTGCCGTATACGGACGCCGTGACGGTGCCGACGCAGCCGGACGGCGCGCCGTGGGATCTGCCGTCCCTGCTGCGCGAGTTCGCGCCGTTTTTCGACGGCTATATCCTGTGCGACGAAACCGGCGCAGCCGCGGCGCTTTCGATGGCCAACCAAAAGAACAGCATCGCGGTGCTGCCGGAATTTGAGGAGACCGTGCGGGCGGCGGGGCTGCCGCTGACGGCGGACGTGCGCGGGATGACGGACCTCCGGTTCCGCCGGACCCCGGAATTCAAAGCCCTGCGGCGGGACGTGGCGTTCGAGCAGCCGACCGCCTTCGCGCCGCGCCTGGTGGATTACGCGGTGATGTGCGGCGGCTACGTCTGGTACGACCCGGACGTGAAGTTCAAGGGCTCGCACGCGAATATCTTCCGCTTTTTGGACGACGACGCGCTGGTGTTCGGGTATAACCACGACGTCGGGGAGCTGGGCACCGTCTCCTCCCTGTCGCAGCTCAACGCCTGTCTGATCCCGGCGGACCACGCATATAACCTCTCGGTGCTCAGCGGCTTTGAAAGCGCCGAAGTGCGCCAGAAGACCGCCCCCGCCGACGCGGCGGCGGGCGGGCGCACCGTATGCCTGCTGATGTCCGACGGCGACAACCTGCAGTGGTTCCTGAACAGCTACGACGACGCTTCGCACTTCGGCTCGCCCGTGCGCGGGGACTTCCCCTTCGCGTGGGGGGTGCCTGCCGGCGCGCCCGACCTCGCGGCGCCGGTGCTGCGGCGCTATTACGATGAAATGGACGCAAACGACGAATTCGTGCTGTCGCTCAGCGGCCTCGGCTATACCTTCCCCTCGAAATGGACGAACCGCCGGGCGCTGGCGCGCATGGCGGGCACGCTGGCGGACAAGGCGCGGCGGCTGGACGCGCACGCGCTGCTGGTGCTGGACGACGGCGGCTTTCGCAGCCGGGCGCTGGACACGCTGCTGACGACAACCGGCGCGGACGGCATGTTCTATATTGATTTCCACGATTACGCGGGGCTGAACGGCAAGATCCGGTTCGTGAACGGCAAGCCGATCGTCACCGCAAGATACAAGCTGTGGAATTCCAATCCCGGCTGCTCGCCGGAGGAGATCGCCGCGGCGATCAACGCGCTGCCGGCGGACCCGCATGACCCCGATTCCTACGCCTTCGTCATCGTCCACGCCTGGTCGGGGCTTAACGCCGACGGCGCCTTCGCGGAGGGCGGCGACGCCATGCAGGCGGTGCAGAAGCTCGTCAGCCTGCTGGACGCAGACACGCGCGTGGTCACGCCCTCGCAGTTTTTCGCGCGCGTGACCGAAGCCTGCGGGAACTAAGGGCGAATGCCCGATACGAACCATACAAGGAGGACAGTTGAAATGAATCTGAACACGGTTTTCCGGATCTTTTTCAGGATCCTGGGCGGGATTTGCGCCCTTTTCGCGCTGCTGTTTCTGATCGTAGCGATATACGGCTGGAACCGCGACGACGTGCAGAATGCGGACGGCGTGGAAACGAACTTCAACACGGATACGGATTTGCCGTACAGCGGACAGGACTGTCTGCTGCAGGCGGGGCCCGGCGCGCAGATCGACCTTCGCAAGCCGGAGAGCGACGGGGCGGACGATTACAGTCACAACGTGCGTTGTTTCGGTCTTTTTCAGGACGGGAACGGGCATCTTTACGCCTGCGTGATGCAGATCTATGCCGCGACGGACCCCTTTGCCGGGATCGACGAGGAGAACGTGACCCCCGTGCTGCGGGAGGGCTATTACACCGTCAAGGACACCCAAAGCCTGACGCAGAAACAGCGGGATGTTTATCAGGCGGCGCTGGACGCCCTGAACGCGCGGCGGACGGGCGACGAACCGAAGATCACGGACAGCGGGATGACGCTGGTTTACCTCGGCGACACGGAAGAAGCCTACGTCCGCAATCGGTCCGGGATCCGGAATCATAATTTCCGGATCGGGATCGTGATCTTCCTGATCCTGGCTGTGCTGCCCGCCGCCCTGTTCTTTTTCCTGTCCAGCAGATTCCGGAAGCAAACCGGCTGAACCTTGCCGCCGGATGCGGTCCTGTGAAAAAAGAGAAGTCCCGACCGACGCCGGGGCTTCTCCTTTTTTACGGTTTCGTTCCCGCGCAAAGCGCGAACGTCAGTCCTTTTTGAGCACCTTCTTCTGCCAGGTGCGCCTGCCGCAATGGGGGCATTTCATATAGCGCGTTCTGCCCATGTGCATGGCGAGGAACACGCTGCCGTATTTCGGCACGTAGGTATGCCCGCAGGCGCGGCACTGATAGAAGCCCGCGACCTGCTCGATGCGCAGCGCGAACTGCATGGCGACGAGGAACTGGGCCATGCCGACGCCGAACAGCAGCCAGAAGATCCACATCGGCTGCCCCATGCGCATGAACGCGGCACCTGCCGCGACCATCGCCAGCAGGAACGCGGTCGAGATCACGCCGATCAGGACCTCAAACCCGAGCAGCCTTTTATCCGCCTGCTCCTTCTGCCTGACCATTTCGATCAGGTTCTTTTCCGTCTTCTCATTGTAGTTTTCCACGGTAACGACCTCCCCACTCAATAAATCGTTGACGGTGACGCCGAGCAGCGCGCAAAGCGGCAGCATGAGGGAAGCGTCCGGCAGCGATTTGCCCGTTTCCCATTTCGACACCGCGCGGTCCGTGATGCCGAGCTGCTCCGCAAGCTGCGCCTGCGTCAGTTTTTTTGCTTTTCGTTTTTCCGCAATGAATGCGCCGATCTTGCTTTGATCCACCTTTTGTCCTCCTTTCGCTTTCATGATACCCGACTTTTGCCCGGATTCCCACGAACCGCCGGTTGAATGGGGAGATTCAACCGGCGGTTGAGCGCCGGAACACCGCTTTGTTACGGGTTCAGACTATCACAGCTCCGCCAAAAACTCCGCGGGAAAACGATCGGGCGGGTCCCGGCGTTTTGGGTGCGCGCCCGCGGTCCCGTTAAAAAACCGGCCATCGCCCGGATGGCCGGTTTGCTCCCGATCTGGGGGTCCCGCTTATTCGATGGTCAGGATATCCGAAAAGCCGGTGATATCGAAGATCTCCGTCACGATCTCGTTCGCGCCGGTCACCTTCATGCTCCCCTGCTTGTTCATGGTCTTCTGCGCGCTCAGCAGCACTCTGAGGCCTGCGGAGGAGATGTACTCGAGCTTGGTGAAATCAAAGACAAGGGCGGTCACACCGTCAAGCTCCGACTTGACGACAGCTTCCAGCTCCGGCGCGGTGGTGGTTTCCAGTCTGCCTTCGACGGCAAGGGTAAGCTCCCCGTTCTTTCTGGTTTTTTCAATGGTCATGGTGCGTTCTCCTTTTCTGATAGTAACAGGTTTCGATTACATTTTCTTTTCGATGATCATTTCCACGTTCGAGCCGCGGATGCAGACCTTGACTTCATCGGCAAGCTTGGCGACGATGGAGCGCTCCAGCTCGTCCCAATCCTCGCCGACCGCGTTCTTTCTGTACTGCGAAAGCGTCCAGTCCAGATACGCGACGTGACCGGTCTGATCCACCAGCCCCGCGCCGACGACGTCGGAATAGCCCTTTCCCATGGCGGAAAACGCCGATTCAAAGGCGGATCTGACCTTTCCCATAAAGCCCTTCGTGCTGTTCTTTCCGCTGGTGGACACGGCAAGCAGCCTTTCCCGCTTATCCGCGTTCATGGCCGTGTTGGTAAGAAGATGCAGCTCGAAGCAGTCGCCGTTCGTTTCGATCCAGTATTCCGCGGTCAATTCGCCTGTCAAAGCCTTGATCATCCCCGTCATTTCCTCGGCGAGCAGCCTGAGATGGATCGCTTCCTTTTCGGGAAGGGACTTGAACACGGCAACGGCTTCCGTCTGTTTTAAGGCTTCCTCGATGCCGGTTCCGTTGCTTTCAATATGAATGACGTCGGATTTCATGAATTGATCTCCTTTTTTGGATTTTACATCCATATTCTAACCCATCGCGCGCAAAAAGTCAATGCAAAAACGAGCAAGATCTTTGCGTTTCGCCGCGCCGCGCGCGGGACGGGCGCGGACAAAAAAAACCGGCCGTCCGAAGACGGCCGATCCTTCCGACGCCGTTATTCCTTCGTAAACCGGAGGCTCTGTTCAAAGGTCTGCCGGAACGCGCCGTCCGCCTCGGGCTCGACCAGGAGGATCCAGATCCGCGCCCAGTCCTCTTCATCATACCCGACGTAGTAAACGAACGTATGCGAGCCGGTGTTTTCATCCGCCGGCAGCTCGCCGAACAGCACCGTGCGCCCGCCGAGCTCCCGCTCGGCAAACCCGTTCGGCAGAGACTCCTCAAACCCGGCTTTATGTCCGCCGTAGCCGCCCTGCATGAAATAGGCGTAGATTCCGTAAGGGGATTCGTTCGCGGTCGCGTCCGGGTTTTCCGGGTGGAAGTAATAGCCGCGGTACTGCTCGCCCCTTGTAGCCGTAGCAATCCAGCTCCCCGTCGACCCAGTTCAGGCTGCCGACGTCAAACGCGGCGGAGGGGTCCGCGGCGGACCCGTTCTCCGTGAGCTCGGCGGAGGCGCCTGTGTCGTCCGGGTCGGTCGCGTCGGGCTTGTCCGTCCCGCCCATGCAGGCGGTAAAGCTCAGCAGCAAAGTCAGTGTTAGCAGCAATGCGATCCATTTTTTCATCGTCGTCATCATCCTTTCCTCTTTCTATAAGGCAAAAAACGGCGTCCGGGCTCAGTCAGGATTCACCGCAAGGAAAAGCGTCTCCTCCAGCATGGCGACCGCCGCGCGGAAGCTCTCCTCGGTCTCGCCGCCGCGGGAGGCGTAGATCTCGTAAAGGCCCTGATTGAAAACGGCAAAATAGTTCACCTTGCCGTCCTGACGGAACACGAGCCAATCCATACCGTTGATAGTCTCGGTCGCGGGCTCGGCGGTCACGCCGGATTTGCTCGCGCTGGCCTTGCGCGCGTAGGCGTCGAGGTCGCCGTCGGTGTTGCTTTCGGCGGTGGCGGAAAGCGTGATATCCATGCCGGTGGGCGTGCCGGTCGTGTTTTCTCCGGTATAGAAATCATACACGCCCAGCATGCCGTTCCACTCGTTGGCGATCATGCTTTCGGGCAGATAGAAGGAAATATCATAGGCCTCCACCGCCTGCCCGTCCGCGGTCGGACGCGACACGGTCTCGGGCTCGGGCTCGGTCGTGGGATCGGGTTCGGATTCGGTCTGCGCAGCGATCTCCGTTTCGCTCTCATTTTGGATCGTGGCCCCGGACTCGCCCGGCGCCGCGGGTGTTTTCCCGCAGGCAACAAGAGCAGCCAGAAGCACAAGCACAAGAACGCATGCGATAGCTTTTTTCATAAAACGCTTCTCCTTTTCTTTTATTGAAACAATCATACCATATTTTTACGGAAATCGGATATGGTCTCTTTCGGTAACGCGCCCGAAAACCCATAGCAGCTTCCTGCCATTCGCCCTTTTTGCGTCAAAAAAAACGCCCCTGCCGAAGCAAAGGCGCAATTCCGCGAAGGCGCTCACGTTTCGCAGGAGACCGCAAGCTTGCACAGCCCCGCGCGGGACTGGACGTCGGTTTTTCTGTAGATGGACGTGATGTGGTGGCGCATTGTGCTGACGGAGATGTTGAGCCTTGCGGCGATCACTTCCTGCTTATCCTCCGTCAGGACCAGCTCGCGCAGCACGTTCATTTCGGCGGGCGTGATGCCGAAGCGCGCCTGCAGGATCGGGAACGGGTCCGCCCGGACCGGCGGCGCGGGCGGCGGCGCGGGCGGCGCAGAGGGCTTCGGCGAAAGATCCCCGCTGTACGCCATCAGCACGATCACCAGCGCCAGCAGGGAGACGTCAACGGCAAGGACCGCCGCCTGCGGCAGCCGGGAGAACCGGCACGTCAGCGAGAACACGACGACGGCGCTGTCCGTGAGCCGCCCCATGCACGCCCACAGGGCGGGGCGCTTCGTTTGCGGGGCAAGGCGCAGAAAGACGACGTGATAATACGTGACCACCCCGGCCAGCGCAACGTAATACAGGCACATATTCAGCAGATACGTCTCCCTGCCCGCCAGGACCGTGTTCAGAAACGCCGCAAGCGCCACGCACAGGGTCCCGACCGGCAGCAGACGCCCGTCCCGGATCTCGCCGAGCCGCCCGAACAGCAGCACGACCGGGATCATCAGCAGGCGCGGCCACGAATAGACGTTATACGCCCCGTAGCCGGACGCGATCTGCAGGTGATGGATATACCCGGTGTAATACACCGTGAACAGCAGTAGCGCCGCGGTGATTGCAGTCACCGAAAACAGCCTTGACCGGGGGACCGGCGGCTTTGCCGGTCCCGGCGCGGCGGCCTCCGGCAAAGACGACCCCGTCAGGCAGACGGCAAGGCACGCAAAGGCCGACAGCAGACAGACCGCGACGGCGGGCAGGACGTTCCACCGGAGCTGCGTGACGAACTGCAGCGCGACGGCGGCGGCGTAAGCGCCCCCGAGCTGCAGCCCCGCGTGCTTCGCGGACCGGAACAGGACCGAGAGCCGCAGATAGACGGCGCCGCCGACCCAGCCGAGCAGAAACACCGTGACGCCCGTGACGATCAGACAGAAAAGCGACGCCGGGGACAGGAACAGGAGCGTCAGCCCGCCCGCCGCGCAGAGACCGAGGGCGCACAGGGAAACGGCGTCCCGCGCCCTGCCGGACGCCGGACGGGGGCGGAAGCCCGCGTGCAGCAGAAAGCCGAGGATGACCGCAGCCTGCAGGAAGCCGTAGACCAACTCCTGACGCGCGTCGGAAAGATAGCCCCGCCCCGCCGCGTTGCCCGCGCGCAGCAGGACGAGCTGCGCGTACATGAACGGGAAAAACAGCGCGAGGAGATTGAACCGTTGAGAATTTCGGACTTGTGACAGCAGGTTTTTCATAGCTCTTTTCCTATCCGGCAGACAGTTTTTGCAAAGCGGGGACCGATACTTTGATTATACCCGAACGCTTTGGGTATTTCAAGAGAGATTCTCATTGTGTTTCCCGCAAATGCGGTGTATAATATGACATATCGACGATTTGACCGAAAAGGGGGAACGCGCCATGCCGCAAACTGCCGCGCAGACCGAACATCTGCTGCTTGCCCTTCTGGAACAATGGGGAGACGCGCTGACGCGGCTGCAGGTCGGGCTGCCGACGCAGCCGGAGCTGGACGGCGGCATCCTTTGTCCCTGCTGCAAAATGATCCACGGCCGCTGCCACGAGGCGGCCTATCCCCTGCTCACTCTTGCCCGGCGCACCGGCAGGCGGGAATACCTGACCGCGGCGAAAAAAGTGTTCCGCTGGGGCGAAAATATGCTCCGCCCGGACGGCAGCCTCGTGAACGACGCGAAATCCGACTGGCGCGGGACGACCGTGTTCGGCGCCCTTGCCCTGCACGACGCGCTGTTTTACCACGGCGACCTGCTTGCGGCCTCCGAGAGGGCCGCGTGGGAGGACCGCCTGGCCCGCCTGGGCGGGTGGGCGTATGAAAACCTGCGCCCGGGCAGGCTGCAGGCCTATCTGAATTATTACGCCGCGAACGCCTGCCTGATGGCGCTGCTGGGGCGGTATTTTCAGAACGCCGCCTATTCGGACCTTTCGCGGGAGCTTGCCGCCTTTTGCCTGTCGCACACCGGCGAAAGCGGGCTGCTTTACGGCGAGGGGCGCCCGCTTGACGCGACGACCGACAAGGGCTGCCGCGCCGTCGACGCGGGCGGCTATAACGTGGAGGAGACGCTGCCGCTGCTCACGCGCTGCGCAGAAAGCCTTGCGGACGGCGAGATGCTGGAGCGTATTCGCGGTCTCTGGCGGGCGCATCTGCTGTGGATGCTGCCGGACGGCGCATGGGATAACAGCGCCGGGTCCCGCGCCTTCAAATGGACCTATTGGGGCAGCCGCACGGCCGACGGCTGTCAGGAGGCGCTGTTCGCCCTGGGCAGGCAGGACCCCGTTTTTGCGGAGGCGGCGCTGCGAAACGCCGAGCTCTACGCCCGCTGCACCCATAACGGCCTGCTTTACGGCGGGCCGGATTACGCCGAAAACGGCGAGCTGCCCTGCGTGCACCACACCTTTTGCCACGCCAAAACGCTCGCCGGGAGCCTGAACGGCGGGCTGTATGACTTCCCGCGCGTGCCGCTGCCGACGGAGACCGCCCGTGGCGTGCGCCGCCTGCCGGAGCTGGACCTGCTGCGCGTGACCTGCGGCGGGTGGATCGCGGACGTCACCGGGTACGATTACGCGCGAGCGCCCGGGGATCACGCCGCCGGCGGAACGCTCAGCCTGCTGTGGCACAAAAGGACCGGGCCGCTGCTCGCCTGCGGCGCGGCGGACTATCAAATAAAGGAGCCGCTGAATCAGCAGATCCCGTCGGATCCGTCTTCTCACCGCTGCGCCTGTCCGCGCATGGAAACGGTGATCGGCGACGTGCGTTACGCGCAGTATTACGATTTGCAGGCAAAGCTCGGGGGCCGGGAGACTTCCGACGGCGCGACCGTTTTCGCGGACGCCCGGCTGTGCGGCCGGACGGGCGATCCCCTGCCGGAAAACGGGGCGCTTCGCCTGCAATACGCCTTTACGGCGGATTCCCTTTGCATCCGCGGCGAAACGGACCCCGCCATTGCCGCGCGGAGCCTTTTCGTGCTGCCGCTGATCGGCGCGGGCGCTGCCGTTTCGGTGACGCAGGGCGCGCTTTCGGGCGAACCGGAACGCTTTTTCAACCTGAATCCCGGCTTTCGGGGCTTCACCTACAGTGTGCAGCCCGACCGGAACGGGATCTTTGCGCTTGTGATCTCGGTCTGAAAACCGGGATCCTTTTATGTATACTGATAGGCGCGCACGTAATCCACGATGAAATCCGTGGGCGTATCGCCGTCCGACAGCACGCCCTCGGCCCAGCTTTCGCCCGGGACGGCGTTCTCGCCGCCGACCTCGACCGAAAGGATCGGGACGGCTCTGCCGCGTTTCCTGCGTCCCGTCGGTTTTACTATAGCACAGAACGGCAGCCTTGTCAAATACAGGCGCATACGCGGAGGAAAACCCGGCGGCGGCAGGCGGACGTTTCCGAAAAACAGGACATTTGCGCCCCCGCGTGTTGACATTCTCCCACGTTTGGTGTATATTGAAACCGTAAAAAAGATTTCACAGGAGGATAATATCATGCAGAATTTCGCTTCCATCCTTGACGGGATCGCCGATTTCTTTTCCGCGATCTTTATGAGCATTCTGGTCTTCTTCAACGGCGGAAAGCTGTTCTGAAGCCGTTTTGTCCCATGCCGCAAACCCCGTGCTGCGGTCAATCCATCCCCCGCCGCAGCCGCGGCGGAACGCAAGGCCGCACGGGAGAAAAAAACAGACCGCCCTCAGAGAGAGACGATCCGTTTTCACAGGAGCCGACTTGCCGCAAGTCCGCTCCTCTTTTTTTATTTGATCCGGTCAAAATACCAGTTCGGCAGATCCTTAAAGGCAAGGCCTTCGAGCTGGGCTGCCGTTGCAAAAAAGGCCGGACCGTTGTCCGTGATTTCGCAGTCGACGCCGTTTTCCCGCAGCACGCCGACGGCGGAGGGCAAAACGTGATCCTGCATGAACGCGTCATACGCCCGTTGATAGCCTTCCTTTTCCGCTTCTCCGGCGCCTGCTTCATACGCTTCCACCGCCCATTCCGATAAGGGCTTCCCCTCAAAAACATAGGACGTGATATTCGCCGTCGGCGGACGGTAAGAACATTCATTCCCCGAAATCCGCCGTCTGCTCCTTTTCGCTTGACTCGCGCGCGCGAACGCCCTATAATGAAAACGGACGAAAAACGATGCGTTGAAAGGAGTCCCATTATGAAATCCGCACGAAAGGCGACAGTCTGTTTCCTTGCATTTCTGCTTCTGCTCTCCGTGTGGTCCGCCGCGTTTGCCGCGGCGCCGACGGGCACGGAAAAGCCGGACGCAGCCACTTCCGGCGGCGTGATCGACGCCGCGCTTCACGTCCCCGCGTGGGCGATCCCGGCGGGCTTTCATCTGACGGCGCAAACCTTTACCGACGATACCGGGAAGACCTGGTATTACGCGCAAACCGCACCGAGCAAAAACGGTCTGGTCCGGTTCAAATGGCTGGATGCCGCGGGCAGGGAGCTGCCTGCGGGGGCGCTGCCCGGGGTGACAGTCGTAAGCGCGACGGCCGAGGACGTTGCCGACGCCCCCGAAACGTGGGACGCGAGGACGCTCGGGTACCTGACGCCGGTGAAGAACCAGATCGGCGGCACCTGCTGGGCGCACGGGACCATTGCCTGCGTGGAGGCGAACGCGATCAGGCAGGGCCTCGCCGACCCCGACACGCTGGATCTTTCGGAATATCACCTGGCATGGAACGGCCTGAACGGGTATTACGAGGGCGAAACGGACGGACGCAACGACGGCAACGCCCATGACGCGAACTGGGTCATCTCGTCAGGCGGCGCGTGGGTCACCTCCAGTTTTGCCTTTCTGCGGTTCAGCGGTCCCGCGAACGAGAGCCGCTATCAGCTTCCCGTCAACGGGACGAAGCAGCAGATGATGGAGGCCATGCAGAACACCCTGACCTTTTCGACCCGCTTCGACCGGGATTTTCAGGTCACAGACGTGATCTGTTTCGAGAACCATTCGGTCGCGGATATCAAAACCGCCGTGATGCGTTACGGCGCCGCGCAGATCAGCTTTGCTTCGGAAGCGCCGCGCTGGGCGCGCAAAACGGACGCGAACGGCGTTTCCCGCTGCACGTTTTACGATCCGAACCCCGACTCGGAGGACCACGTCGTCACTGTTGTGGGCTGGGACGATCATTTCAGCCGCGAGCTGTTCAACGATCAGGCGCATCCCGAGATCGACGGCGCCTGGCTCGTGCGCAACTCCTGGGGCAGCGGCTGGGGCGAAAACGGCTATTTCTGGATCTCCTATGCCGACAAGTCGCTCACCTCGGTCACCGCGTATGAGGTCGCGCCGCTCGACGACTGGGAGAACCCCTATTTCTACGACGGGTACCGGCACGAGGGCTCGATCGCCGGCATTGAATACGCGGGGAACGTCTTTACCGCGAACGGTCATGAGTATCTCACGAAGGTCAAGTCCGAAGGGCTGCAAGCCGGCAGAAACTATACCTTCTCCGTTTATACGGACCTGCCCCTGAACGCCGCTTCCCCCGACGCGGGCACGCTTGTCCATACGCAGAGCGGCGTCGTGGAGGGGGACGGCTATATTCCCCTGAACGCGGACGTGGAGCTGACGCCCGGGCAGCGCTTCAGCGTGGTCTTCTATAAGCCGATCGGGCTCACCCCCGAGGGCCCGACCAAGGGCTATTTCCACTATACCAGCAATCCGGGCGAAAGCTTTGTGAAGCGATATGGCGCGGACTGGGAGGATACCTCCGTCATGGGACAGAACAATCTGCCCATTCGGGCGATCACGCGGACCATACACGAGGGTCCCTATTCCGTCACCTACACGTGCCCGGGCTATTATACCGAGACCGTGACCGCGGACGCGCAGGGCTGCGCTCCCCTGCCCGAAACACCCGACGGCATGACCTGGGAGCTGACCTATCAGGGCCGTCCCTTCGACGGGACGGGCGTGGACCGCAGCATCACGGTGGAGGCGCACTGCTACCCCACCGCCGGGACCGCTTCTCCGGACGCACCCTGCACGAGACGCTTTGCCTGCGTATTCTGCGGGAAGACCGTGCTGCCCGAAAGCTGCGTTCACGACTGGCAATGGATCGAGGACGAAGCCGCGACCTGCGGCAGGGACGGCAAAAAGCATGAGGAATGCGCCGTCTGCCAAGCCAAACGGAATGAGAACACCGTGATCCCCGCCACCGGGAACCACAGCTTC
>CACZGD010000089.1 GCA_902780565.1 Oscillospiraceae bacterium | reverse complement strand
CGTGCCGTTCCACTTCCATTCCGGGCCGACGTAGCTGTGCCGGACCAGCGGCTTTTCCTCATGGCCGGAGATCCACGTTTCGCAGTCGCCGCACCAGACGCCCGCCGTGTAGCCGTGCGCCGTACAGGAGGAATCGCTCTCCCCCGCTTCGGTGGTGTTCACGTGGTTTTCGGGATCCTTTTCGCCGGTTTTCGGTGTGGAGGAGATCGGCCTGTTGCAGGAGACGCAGTAGACGACTTCCTTCCACGTTTTCTTCGCGACACAGGTGCCGGGCACGAGCTCTTCGTTTTCGGTACGGGTGCCGCCGGTGTGGTTATCGGGGTTTTCAGCTACGTCTTCCACCGTTTTTGTTTCGCTGCAGCCGGGAACGGTGCAGGCGTAGGTGGTTTCGCCCTTGGCGACGCAGGTGGCGGGTTTGGTGATCTCGCCCTCGTCCCAGGTATGGTCTGCGAAGGGCTTTTCCTCGGTATGGTCTGCGAAGGGCTTTTCCTCATGGCCGGAGACCCACGTTTCACAGTCGTTGCACCAGACGCCCGCCGTGTAGCCGTGCGCGATGCAGGTGGAATCGGTTTCGCCGACGTTCTCGGTGTTCACGTGACCGGCGGCGTTCAGCGTTTCCTCTTTGGTATCGGTATACGTATCCGCACCGACGGAAAACCGAGCCGTGTAAACGGTCTTGCCGTCTTCCTCACAGGAGGGTTCGATGGTCGCAGACGTTACGGTCACGTTGACATTTTCGGTATGGCTTGCGTTCGTCAGACGCGTTACCGTGGCGTTGGGACAGGCGTAGCCGTCCCAGTTGAACACGGCGTTTCCGTAATCCCAGTCGTGGCCGATCGCGCTGAAGGTCTGTGACGTCAAATAGGCGCCGCAGGGGCAGTATTCTCTTACATATCCGCCGGCGGTACACGTTGCGGGGACCGTCTCCTTACCGGCCGTATAATGGTGCGAATGCGAATTGTCGATGGCGACGAACGGCCGTGAAACGTTGTTGGAGGAAATTTTATTTGCGAACGTCTGGGCGGTGGAACCGCTGTAGCCGTAAATAACAAGATCGGCGTTTGGCTCCGCCATGAAGGCGCCTTTGTCGATACTGCAGTTTGCATTATAAAAGTACAGCTGTTTCAGAGAGGAACAGTTGTTCAGGGACCATTGAAAAACATAGGCCACGCTGTTCGGGATCTCCAGTTTCCGGAGACTGCTGCAGCCGTGCAGCGCGCCGACGGCGAGTGATTGTATGCTGTTCGGCAGCGAAATAGAGGTAAGGCCGGTGCAGCCGTCAAAGCAATACCACGGAATAGCGGTAATGCCGTATGGGATCTTGACATCCGTCAGAGACACGCAGCCCTGGAACGACCTTTGGCCCAGCGACCGGATGCCGTCGTGCAGCGTGATATTCGCAAGCGACGTGCAGCCGCTGAACGCGTCGTCGCCGATGGAGGTCAGCGTTTCCGGAAGCGTGATCTGCGTCAGCGAGGAGCAACCTTCAAATGCGCGAGAGATATCCGTAACGTATTGTCCGAGCGTGACGCTTGTCAGCGACGTGCAGTTCCAAAAGGTCCCGACGACGCGCGTATAGCTGTCCGGAAGCTTCACCGTGCGCAGCTTCCCGGTGTCCGAAAACGCCCCATACCCAATCCCCGTAAGCCCCTCGGAAACGATGAGCGAGGTCAGGTTTCGGTTCCCGGCGAACGAATATCTTGCTATGGTGGTCACGCCGACAGGGACCGTGTAGCTCGCGCCGTCCTTGTTCGCCGGGTAGCAGATCAGCTTCGTCATATTATAATCGAACAGAATACCGTTTTCGCTGCGAAAGGCGGTATTTCCGGACGCCACAAGCACTTCCTTCAGCGACGCACACCGATAGAAAGCCCCATCCTGCATTTCCGTAAGGGACGCGGGCAGCGTTACCGTTGTGATCCCGGTGCCGGCGAAAGCATCGGAGTTGATAGTTTCAACGCTGCTGCCGATCTGAAGCTGCGTCAGGCTCGTACAGCCATCGAACGCGCTATTCCCGACGGTGATCACGTTGTTCGGGATCTCAAAGGACGTGAGGCTTGTGCATCCGTTAAACGTGCTGCGGCTGATCTGGGTAAGGCCGGAAGGCAGCGAGACGGAAGCAAGGCTTGCGCATCCTCTAAACGCCTCCGCTCCGATAGAGGTTACGGTTGAAGCGATCGTCACGCTCGTAAGGTTTTCGAGTATTCCGAAAGCGCCCTCTCCGATCGCGGTAACGCCGCTGCCGACCGAAACCGTTTTGATCGAAGCGCGGTAGTCCTGCCAGGGCTGAACGTTCGAGCCGAACCATAACGAGTAATCATCCATCGCGCCCGTGCCGCTGACGGTCAGCTTGCCGTTGGAATCCAGCGTCCAGTTCAGGTTGCTGCCGCAAGCGCCGGATGCAACGGTATCCGCGGCAAAGGCGGTAAAGGGGATCACGCCCAGCGCGAAGATCAGCGCCAGTGCGAGGGAGAGCCATTTTTTGCAGTAATGTTTCATATTTTTATCCTCCTGTGATCGGTTTTGGGGGAATGATCTGTTTTACCGCCTGCCGAAGAGGTGGGCGAAGAAGTAGGCGACGGAATGGAAGAAGCCGAGGATCTTGCCGAAGAAGCCCTCGTGCCGCTGGCCGCACCACTTGCACAGGCCCTCGTTCAGGGCGGGGATCTCTTTTTCCACGGTATCCGTATAAGTATTGCCCTCAAAGGTCACCGTGGCGGTGTAAACCTTTTTTCCGGCTTCGGTATCCGTGGGCTCCTGCACCGTCTGAGACGTAACCGAAGCGTTCAGGGTCACGGGATGGTCGCCGTTTTTGCAGACGAAGGTGGCGGTGGCCGACGTGCCGACCCAGTTCCACACCGGCGCGTTCCAGTCATGGCCGTTTGCCTCCAGCGTTTCCGTTCTGGTCTCGGGGTCGGTGTAGGTCTCGCCGTCCGCTTCAAAGGACGCCGTATAGACGATCGTGCCCTCTCCTTCACAGGTGGGATCGGTCTTTTGGGAGGTCACCGTCACGTCAATCTCGGTGGTGTGACTTGCGTCGTTCAGGCAGGACAGGGTGGCGGTGGGACAGGCATAGCCGTCCCAGTTAAATACGGCGTTGGCGTAGTCCCAGTCGTGGTCGGTGGCGGTCAAGGTTTCCGTTCTGGTTTCCGGATCGGCGTAGGTCTCGCCGTCTATTTCAAAAAACGCGGTATAGACGATCTCGCCCGTACCCTCGCAGGTGGGGTCGGTAACGGCGGGCGTTACCGTCACGTCGATCAGGGTCGTGTGACTCGGGTCGTTCAGGCAGGTCAAGGTGGCGTTGGGGCAGGTATAGCCGTCCCAGTTAAATACGGCGTTGGCGTAGTCCCAGGTATGGTCGGCGAGCGCTTTTTCCTCATGGCCGGAGATATACTGCCGACAATCGTTGCAGAAAGTGCCCGCGGTGTAGCCGGGCGTGACGCAGGTGGAAAAGGTCTCGGCCACGGGCTCGGTATTGACGTGGTTCGAGAGATCGGGATCGGTCGTCTGCGGGGCAACTTTCCATTGATTGCACGCGGTGCAGAATTGTCCGCGCGTGCTGCCGGAAGCCGAACAGGTGGCGGCAACGGCATCCTGATAGGTATAGGGACCTTTATGGTTTGACGTATCCAGTCCCGTGTCTTCCGTGCGGCCGATTGCGGTACAAGAACCAACGGAACAGTGGTATTCTTTCTTTCCCGGTGTTACACAATTGCCGGCCGTCGTGGTCACGCTTCCCTTATCATCGTGCACGTATGTAAATCTCACGCCGCAGTCGGGGCAATCGGTCAGATGCCCATTTGAATTGGTTTGTAAATTCCTCCCCATGCGATGCGGCGCCGTTTCCATCGTCAGGTCGCAGAACGTACATTTTTTGGAATGCGTACCGTCGCCGTTGTTCACAAAGGCGGTCCCGTTGTTATGCTCGCAGCCCACGGAATACGGGGAAAACACGATGCCTGATTTGAACGTAAATGCGGGGCGGATACCGAGGTTGGTACCTGTGACATCAAAACTCAAGAGATAACCGCCTGCGCCTACGCTGCTTATCTTGTTTGACGGTTCCCTTGCGTCACGAAGTATCCAATGGGAATGATTGTTGATTATAGCAATCCCCTGACACTTTGCGTATGCCGTTCCCTGCGCGTTTCTAGCAGGGTCATAGGCAGAAGTGTTCGCGTCAAACCCGTAAGCGGTATTCAGGGTCTCCGACGCCGAGAGAAGGAAAATACTATCGCTGGTCGATGCGGAACCGTACTGCGGATAAGAAGAACTGTACGCATCGTTGTTCAGCGTGGTCTTTTTGATTTGTGCCTGCTGAGCAGACGTAAACGCCGTCTGATAGAAGCTGCCGTTCAGCCAGGTCCGGACGGAGGACGATTTGTAGTTGTTTGCGAACACCGTAGGACTGGTTTTAATATAGTACTCGTTGTCGGATTTTTTGATTGTTTCATTTTGATAGGCCTGTACGTCAATGATGCTTTCACACAGCACAAGGCCTGCGGACGGATCCAGCACGCGCCAGCGCAGCGTTTCCCACAGGAACCAATAGTTGATTCCGGTCGTATAGCCGTGATCATCCTGCAGAGAGTTCTCGGCAGACGACGCTTTATAAGACTGTGTCGGCCTGTATTGAGAAAACGTCACGCCGCGATATTTATTTCCGTTCAGATAGATATCGCAGTATTTCATCCAGTCACCCTGTTCCATAGAACCGACGGTACCGTCGCCGGCATAGTAGCCGTAAGAGACCCAGTCGCTGTCCTTCACCTTGGCGTTCAGTGCGGCGACTGTCGCGGAATCTGTTACACGGCTCTGCGGGTAACCGCCGAACTCAATGATCTCGCCCACGCTGTAGGGCGGCTCCGCCCCGGCCGTGAGCGCGGTAAATGGGATCACGCCCAGCGCGAAGATCAGCGCCAGCGCGAGGGAGAGCAGTTTCTTAAAACGCGTATTCATGGAAAAACCTCCTGTTTTTATCTATCCAAAATCCTTTTACAGATATTGTTCCAGTTCCTGTTTTACTGCCAGCCGATCCTGTTTGTACTGCGACCGCAGGCCCTCCGCGAAGGAAACAAAGGCGCGGCAGAGCTCCGGATGGGAGAAGCGCACGGCGAGCGCCGGGGGGCGCAGGCGCACGACGGAGGCGGCGGCGTCGGAAATCAGCACGCGAAGCTCCGGGAAGACCGGCTCCGGCAGCGGGAAGAAACGGTACTGCGGATACGCCTCCGAGAGCGCGAGCACGTTTTTCACGTGGGAAGCGAAATCCTCCGGCGTGTACGCGACACAAAGCCCGGGCAGGTCCATGGGGACGGAGCCGTTTTGCAGCGCTTCAACGGACGGCAGCGGGATCAGCTCGTGCAGGAAGCCTCTGCCGGCCGTGCGGACCAGCACGGCTTCCCGCGCCCGGCGAAGGGCATGAAGGCGCGCCCGCGCCGCTTCGTCCGCCCCTGCGCGGTCCAGCGCGGAGAAGAGCGTTTCTTCCGGCATGGTGGCGAGGGAGAGCGTATCGCCGAGGACCGTCAGGCCTGTGACGTCCTCCCCGCCGAAGCGGCCGATCCCCGTCGCCTGCTCCACGTGCGCCAGCTCCCCGGCGTTTTCCAGCATGGCGCGGAAGGCCGTTTCCCGCGCCGCCAGCACCGCGGGGTCCGTATCAAAACGGTAAAGCCCGGCGTCGTCCTCCGTCCCCCGGACGTTGGCGCCGGAAATACAGGCGACCCCCGGGCAGAGGAAGAGCGTCTCGGAAAACAGCCCCCGGTTCGGGACCTTGTTATAATAAGAGCGGATCATACCGGAGGGATAGAGCGGCAGCCAGCTGCGGATGGCGGCGGCCATTTCGGTAAGATCGCGGTCGATATTGTGGATAATGCGGATCTGCGTGCCGCCGTTCACAACGAGCAGCATCAGGGTCCCCCACTGCGCGCGGAAAATGGGGTCCGCCACCATCCAGTCCATATTCTGATCGGAATAGAGAAGCAGCTTTTCCGGTTTCTTCCGCACCACGCCGCCGAGGAAGCGCAGCACGGCCCGCCGCAGCCCCGCCTGCCAGAAGTAAACGGGATCGGTCTCGGTGAAGATTTCCGCTGGCGCGGCCTCATCAAAGGACATCGGCAGCCCATTTTGCTCGGTAATCGAACCGATCTGGTCCAGCATTCCCCGGATCAGCGGGGAGGGATCCTCCGGCGTGAGGTTAAAAAGCCAGCTTCGGAACAGCCGCAGGGCTGGGCCTTCCGCTTCAATCACCGTCCCGGGAACCTGCATCAAGGCGGCAAGCTGAGGCAGCTTATTTTGCTCCGCGGTCATTTCCAGCAGGATCCAGCAGAGTTTATCTGCCATGCGGGGATTGGCGACAGGCGAACGAAGACCGCTCCGAAAGCGGCTGATATAAGATGGATCTACGTGCAAAAGCTTTCCCAAACGGGAATTGGAAAGCCCTATCAGTTCCATTACAGCGTTCAGCTTCTGACCGAAAACGCTGTTTTTTTGCTGTCTTTCGGCGGGCTTTGTCGCGGCATTTTTTTCTTTTTCACCTTCAAACAGCCACATCATCATGGCTTCTCGTATCTTCTCTCCGGAGGACGCGTCTGCACAGGGAACGTTTTGAAGCAATACGTCCGTTTTTCCCTCGTCGTCGGCGTAGGTATACAGCGCCTCCACGATCCGAAGCGCGCTTTTTCCATCGCGCTGCGGTACGCGGATGCTCTTGCGGAACCGGTCGATGTTGGACCGGTCGCAGCCCATATGCTTCGCCAGCGTCAACGACGATATTTCCAGCGCCGCCATAAGCGTATTCAGCCGTTCGGTAAACATTTGCATCTACCGCCTTTATATTTCTCTATTATCAATGTAGCACAAACGTATACAAAAAACAACAACTGACATACAATTGTCATTGACATATTTAAGGTCAATATGTATTCAGCCCAATAAACAACAAGAGAAATCGTGAACCATGATATCATTTTAGTTGATCCAACTGTACAAATCAATTTCCGAATGCCAGTCCAGACAATTCAATAACGACCTTGTTCTTCTTTTCGGCAAGCTCCTTAAACTTTGCCGCGCCACCAAAGGAGTGCGTAACGTAGGTAACGACAAAGTCGCTTTGCTCCAGCATCCACTTGTTTCTGTAGTCGATGGCAAAACGGCGCGGTACGGTTTCGATGCCTTCCGGTAAGAGTGTATCAAACGCTTCAAAAAGAGGATCGGGTTTATTTGGGTAGTACGCCAACACAACATCGAATTCTATCTGATGCGTTTGTGCAATTGACGCAAGCAGACTGCATACCATAGCATCAAAACGTCCCTGATTTCCAACGTAAAAACTTGTAACGTGTTGCCGTTCGATCAGATCGGTCAAAACCTCCCGAAGAAGAGGTCTGACGGTATCCGGCGCATCACGGTGTCCGAAAAAAGTACAAATCATATCAAAATATGCCCCTTGTTTTTCTGCTGAAAAAAGCAGTTTACGATATGATTATACTTCTATAATAAGTATATTTCAATTAAAATCGGTATTTTCAAACGAATTATTACCTCTTTCAGCGGTATACAATACTGTTGAATGAGGTGATTAGTTTGGACAGCAGTTTTATCAGGACACGGATTTCCGAATTGCGTGTAAAGAAGGGCGTTTCGGAGTACAAGATGAGCCTCGATCTGGGGCACAGCAAGGGATATATTCAGGGTATTTCCTCCGGCAAGGCGTTTCCATCGGTACCGGAGCTGTTCTACATTTGCGAATACCTTGGCGTTACACTGCAGGAATTCTTTTCGCCAGAGATTCACGATCCGCAGCTTGTAAACGAGCTGTATACTTTGGCGAAGGACCTGGATGCGGAAGATCTGCAGGTACTGATCGACACGGCAAAGCGGCTGAGTAAGTAAGCCAGAAAATAAACGAATCCCACCAAAGAACACGCCAGTGACGCGTCTATTTGGTGGGATTTATATGTTAAATATTGTCTTACACCGCTTCCGGTAGCTCTTTCTTCTTTCGGCCAGGTGTTTTCTGTTTCGTTTTTTGTTTTTGCTCGGCTTCCTGCCGTTTTCGTTCTTTTGCTCGGATACGACGACGCGCATAGCGCTCGTTTTCGATCTTTCCGATTGTTTCAAAATCCGTATCGGCGAAATAATCGGTTTCGTGCAGATAGCCGCGCAGCTTTTTATACGCCTTTTTCAGCGTGTTGGCTACGGTTTTTGCGGTACACTGATGAAAAACGGCAATATCCGTATTCATCATCGGTTTGCGCATTTGGAATGTTTTGTTCCCGTTCTTATCTTCAGTAAGTACAAGTGTCCCGTAGCAATCCACGCAGAAGCCGCAGGATGCCGCGATCATCATCCGCTCTTTAAGCGACAGACGCTCAAACGCGCCCCACAGTGCTTCGGCTTGCGCTTCAAGGATAAACTGCCGTTCCGGGGTAGGGTCAAGGGCCTCTACCCATTCCTCTTCAGTTTCATTGCCTTCGGCGTCTGCAACGGGCTTTGTTAAGGTCTCCATGTGGGAATTCAGATCGGCGGCAAGCAGTATCTCTTTCGCGTGTTTTTCGGTCAGTTGAATTTCATCGGCTACTACCGTAAGCCGTTGCTCATAGGGCAGATCGGCGTTTTTCTTGTATACGCCCATCGTTTTCTTGACGCGCCGGTGCTGCTTGTCGTTCTGGATCGTATAACCTGAAATCAGGAGCGGCAGCTCGTCATACAGCGCCCGCTTGACCTCATATTCTTTGAACTTCATAAAATGATTTCCGACGGCGGGGTCATATTTCTGCAGCGCCTCATAAAGTCCCATGGCAAAGGCGATCTTCAGGTCTTCAAGGCCGGAAAACAGGTAGTTCTCCGCCATCTGCGCCTGACACTTCTCCGTCATGGTATGCTCGTAGAAGTGCAGGATCCAAAGATAATACTTCCGGTCGCCCGTTTCCTTGTATAACCGCGCAAGCTCGTCGTAGCCGGGAGATTTCTCCGGCGCTGTTCCACAAAAGAACATCCGATGCGTTATGAAGGTATCGATCTCGGCGTCGTCTTCAAGCGGTTCAGAAGAAAACTCTTCCTCCGTAATCAGGTCCTCGTATTCCTCGTCTTTGTCCTTTTCTTCTTCGTCTTCGGTATCTTCGTCATCATTATAATCGTTATAACGGGAGTATCTGTCGTATTTTCTGTATCTGTACAATTTCTTCTCCTTATGCCGATATCACGGGGTATTGCCGCAAATATTCCGCGGTCTCTTTGTATATGGTTTTTCTTTCCAGATCCTTTTTGAATTGGGAAAGTGAGTAATCGGTTTCCGTTAGCGCAAGTGTGAGGTGATTCTGCGTTATAAGCGTCGCTGCCGCCGCAAACTCCGGTGTGATCGTACCGCGATTCTTTTCCGTTCGGATACACTCGGTCCTCTTTTTGCAGATAACCTTGTAAGGATCGCCGTCCGCTTTTTCCGGCGCGCCGTTCTGTTTCGCATACTGCTTACAGGAAAGCCTCTTTCCATCATGGAGCTCCGGGCTTAACCCGGTGCAGTATTTCTGGATATGTTTATCTGTTTTCAAAAAAGGTTTTTTGCAAACCCAGCACAGCCGCGGATAATGGCCGATCATCAGGCTTTCAAAAAGCTCGGTGACGATCAATTCCGAATAGGTCTTGAATTGTATCATTTTGCCGGGATAGAACTTGCCGTCGCTCTCTGTAGACATATACGGCGTATAGGTCACGTTCGGTTGTATTGCGGCATCCAAACGAAATTCCAAAAAGGCAAGCGAAAACAGAAACTCGGAATCATGGTTATCGCAATGGGAATACATATCGGCGATATGGTGGACTTTTTCATAGATTTTCGGCATTTCATCAAAAAGCCGCGCGTAAAAGGTCAGAAGGCCCCAAATGTATTCCGTCGTTTCCGCCGCGTGAAGCTGCTGCACGTTTGCAGACGCAAATTCCGCTATTGTTGAGGTATGAGTGAAATCGGGGTCGATCCCGTTATCTTTGCCGGAAATGAAACGCTTTAACAGAGATATATTACTTGCCGAAAAGGAATCCCGAATTGCATCTCTGTTAAGATACGCAAAGGGCTTTATGTCTTTCAGAATATCCAGAGTATCAAGGATCGCTGCACATGCTTTCGACAGCGCGGTTTCCACGTGCTGATTGTGCTTTATGGCGTTGAGCCCCGCAAGAATCGAGAAATACGGCGCTTCCAGACGCTGTTCTGTTTTTTCCGGATCGTAAAACTCCAACAGGCTGCAGCAGTACGAACAGAGCAGATCCTTCTTTCCGGCAAAGTAAATGCTTTTATTCGCGAATATGGCTTCCAACGGATAAAACATAGGCGATCCTTTCGTCTTGTTACGGAATCGATTTCGGTTGTTACGAAATTTCTCCGCTTTTTCAAAAACCGGGGGATAAAGTATATAGGGAGGGTGATCGGCGGTTCTTCGAGATACGCCGCGTCGACCTGTATTTCATTTCGGTTGTTACGGAATCGATTTTCGTTGTTACGGAATTTCTCCCTTTTTTCAAAAACCGGGGGATAAAGTATATGGGGAGAGAAATCAGCAGTCCTTCAGGATATGCTTCACAACGCCCTGAATCCGGATGATGTTTTTCTTTACTGTTTTGTTCGGGTATCGGGCTTCGTTTTCGTAGGCAAGGATCGGCTGCCCGTTCTTTCGGAATCCCCGAAGCCGTTTGATCTGTGTTTCGTTCTCTTCGTCCAGCGCGGCGACGATATCGCCCTCGCGCGGTTCGGCGTCGATCTCAATAAACAGCGTATCGCCGGGTGAGATCCCTGCGTCGGCCATGGAATCACCGGCGGCTGTGATCGAAACGAGATTTTTTTCCGGGAAGTAAAATGGGGAAAGCACGTTATACGCGATCACGTGCTGTTCCTCCACCGTGCCGGGACCGCAGGAGCCGATGTTATCCAGCGCCAGACACTTTGTGGAGTTATACTGAATCCGATCGCCGACCTTTAAGGTCATAACGCCGTTCTCATAATCCAGCTTCCGGTCCTGCGCCAGATCCTTCAAATACCGGTGGACGATGCTGGTGGAATATATTCCGTTATATATTTCAGAATGGCTTCCATTCTTTCATAATTCTTCGGTCTCGCCATCGGTGGGGCCTCCTTTATTGCTCAATAATAGAATGATATGTTCTGTTATTAGGATAACACAGAACATTTGTTTTTGTCAATACCATTCAAAGAAAAAAACACTGCGCTTCATATTACGCGACAGAACAATTTAGGCGGAACTTACATACCGTTTCCTGGAAATCCGTACCGATTTCCACTTCCGACCGGGTGAACGACCGGTTGGTCCAAAAAAGGATTTCCAGCGGATAACGGTACAAAAACCCCGGCAGTCCGCCGGGGAAAAATGCCCGAAAAAGGGTAGCTCTCAAAAAATCCGAAATGAAAGGCAGGTGAAAAAGCATGGGTAGAAGACCGAAAGAATTCCACGCGTTTTACGACGTGGGCGACGATGAAGTGCAGATCGACAGCTATGACCGGAAGCTGAATGAAGCGATCCTTGCGCTCGCGAAAGCGGAACCCGATGCGGTATGGATCGGCTACGACGAGGAAGCACCGGCGTATCTGCGGGCGGCGGTCAGAAACGAGAATATCGTGATTGCGTTCCGCAGATCGAAAACAGACGCCGAGAAAAAGGCGCGGTTCGAAAACGGAAAACGGCACAGCGGAAATCTGAACCGCGGCGCCGCAAAAAAGAACAAGAATGGAGAATGATGATGAAAAAATCTCGTGCGGATAGCAGGTGTATCCGCAAAACCTGTAACTTTTGTAACCGAATGAGCGGTTACAGAAGTTACAGAAAAAACCACCATACACCGGAGGCGGTGCAATGGAACTGAAGGATTTGGTTGTATCTGCTCCCTATGCTGTCAAGGACGGTTGCCTGGGATATATGAGAAGCGAAAAGGGCGGCGAGCCGTATTTTGTAAAGCTCTGTAACTTCGTTCCGTTTATCACATCGCAGCTGATCGTAGACGACGGCGCGGAAACAAAGGTCCGAGTCGAAATCGGCGGTTTTGATTTTCGCGGATCTCCGCTGCAAACGATCACCGTGTCGGATGAGAAATTCAATTCGCTGGATTGGGTACGCAACAACTGGGGCTTTGAATTCAATCTGGAAACGGGACAAACGGTGAAGGATCGTATTCGGTATTTTTTACAGGCCACCGCCGTACAGGCAGACAAGAAAACGGTATTCGCCGTGACCGGGTGGAAACGGATCAGCAGTCAATGGAAATTCCTGATGCCGGGTGACGAAAAAACGACGGTCTCTTTGGAAGGGCGCTGCAGCAATTATGAATTCATCCGGAGTGCCGACCCAAACAACGTAGTGCAAACGTTGGCTCTTCCGTATTCGGTCGCGCCGAAGGAGATCATGTTTCCGCTTGCTGCGTTCGCGTTCCTCTCTCCGCTGAATTCATTTTTGAAAAAGGCGCAGTATGAACCGAAAACGGTGCTGATGTTATGCGGTAAGACCGGATCAAAAAAGAGCACGCTGGCGGCGCTGATCTGTTCCTTCTTCGGGAGGTTCTCAACGACGGAATTACCGCTTTCGTTCCGCGATACGGCGAACAGCATTATCCGTCAGAGTTTCGCGTTAAAGGATGTTCTGACTGTGATAGACGACTATCATCCCAGCACCGGCAAGGACGCCGCGCAGATGAATGCCAGCGCGCAGATGATCTTCCGCGCGTACGGAAACCGTGTCGGACGCGGCAGACTGAACGCAAATTCCGAACCGATGACCGACCGTTATCCGCAGGGCAACGCGATCATCACGGCGGAGTTTTTGCCCGACGTCGGCGAAAGCGGAACAGCAAGATTTATCTCGCTGGAGCTCGGCAGGGACGACGTAAACAACGACGAGCTTTCCCATTACCAGCAGCTTGCGGCGGACGGCGTTCTTTCTTCCTGTATGTTTCAGTACACCGAATGGATCAGAGAAACTTTTTTACGGGATAAAACGGAGGACGCTTTCGTAAAATATCTCGCCGGATTCTGTAAGGAATGCAGAAAGGAACTGACCGAAAAAGGAAAACAAAACGGAATAAAACTGCGTGACCGACTGCTGGACGATATGGTTTCCCTGCACGTCGGTTTTTCTTTTTTCTGTGATTTCCTGCTGGCGAAAACCTGCATCATGCCGGAGGCAAAGCCCGCGATGCTGGAAGAATTCGATGCCGTGATTCTTAACCTTGCGGTGAAACAGCAGAGCCAAACGGAACAGGAACAGCCCACCCATAAGTTCCTTCGCAAGCTGAAATCACTCATCGATTCCGGCGCTGTCGGGATCGCAAAAAAGGAAATCAGCGAAGCTTATCCCACGCTCGATCCGCCGCGTTTGGTCGGTTATGAGGACGACGCGTATTACTATCTCGATAAATCTTTATCTCATCGCGCCGTGAAAAAACTCTGCGACGATCAGGGAGAGGGCTTTGCCATTTCGGAAAACGGACTCGCAAAAGCGCTTCTTTCGGAAGGAATATCCGAGGGCGACAACGAAGGAAATACAACAAAAATCGTGAAGATCGGAAGGAAACAGGCTTTTGAAGGTGATCGAGAATGAAAACTGAATGGCATTACCGCGGTATCGTCTTAGCAAGCATTGGATATTTCATGAAAAATATCCGCTTGTCAGGGGCTGTCTCTGTCAGCGCCCCTGAAACCCTCATAGGAAAGGAGGAAAACCCGTGAGAAAAAGACGCTCGAAAAAAGAAAAGGTGTTCACAGTACCGATCCAGTTTTATGTGACGCCGAAGCAAAAAGAAAAGCTGGACCGCACCGCAGAGAAGGCGGGTATCACGCTTTCGGAATGCCTGCGGCGGATGATCGACAAGCTGAAAATTTCGGAAAAGCCGCCGATTGAATTCCCGAAAATGATCGTGGAGCTGCGCAGGATCGGCACGAATCTGAATCAGATCGCGCGGGCTTTGAACGCCAACGGTCACTTTATCCCGGAAGATTTTTCTTCCGTTATCGACCGCTTGAACGAGACAGAAGACAAACTTTACAAAGCTTTCACGCCGGGGAAAGGGGAATAAAAATGGCGACAACAAAGATCTGGCCGATCAAAACAGGCAGGCTCAGTTCCGTGATCGGGTATATCGCGAACCTGGAAAAAACGGACGAGAGCAGACTCAATCCGGAGGAGCGCGCGTCGCTTTACGCGGTGGCAAACTACGTGACGGACGAATTCAAAACCGAAGAAAAAAAGTTTGTCAC
>CACZGD010000088.1 GCA_902780565.1 Oscillospiraceae bacterium | reverse complement strand
GTCGCGCAGGAGACCGTGGACGCGCTCGGTCACGACATGACCTATACCGCCGCCGTTGCCGCCGAGGATTGTCAGCATACCGGCACCGTGGAATATTACCGCTGCGAACGCTGCCTCAAGAACTTCGCGGATGAGCAGGGTACCACCGAACTGACCGACCTTGACGACCACACCGCCGGCCCGCACAAGGCCGTCACCGACGCTGCCGTCGATCCCACCTGCACCGAAACCGGTCTGACGGAAGGCTCTCACTGCGAGCTTTGCGGCACCGTCCTCACCGCGCAGGAGACCGTGGACGCGCTCGGTCACGACTGGAGCGCCTGGACGCTGACCGCCGAGCCCAAGTGCGTGGAGAACGGCGTCGAGACCCGTATCTGCGCAAGATGCAACGAGACCGAGACCCGCGACATCGACGCTCTCGGCCATGACTGGAGCGCCTGGGAGACCGTGAAGGAAGCGACCGTCGCGGAGGAGGGTCTTGAACGCCGTATCTGCTACCGCTGCCATGAGATCGAAACCCGCGCCATCCCGCGCATCGAAGGGCAGAAGGACAGAAGGGTCCAGTTCGTCGTCTCCGAGGATATGCACTATCTGGTCCACATGGACGGCTACGACTACGCGATCTATTCCAAGACCACGCCTGTGATCGACTGGTATTCCACGGCGCCGCTGACCTTCGAGGTCGTGCCGGAGTACGGCTTCCGTTATGACGGCTACGTGGTTCTGGTCAATCAGGTCGAGCTGGCGCCGAACGCGGACGGAACCTTCACGCTGCCCGCCGGCACGGACTATACGATGGTTTCCATCGCGCCCGTGATGGATCTGCCCGCGATCGACAACATCAACGGCAACACCGAATCCGGCGCCTGCAAGTACTGCGGCAAGGTCCATCCCGGCCATCTCTGGGGCAGACTCGTCGCGCTGGTCCATGCGATCATCTACTTCTTCATGCACCTGTTCGGCAGAATGTAAGAGAGGGCAGGCTGCGCCGATCCCACAGCTCACATCACGCAAAAAAGATCCCCGGAACGGTTCGCCGTTCCGGGGATTTCCTTGATTGGGGATGATGACGGGGACTGTTGCGGTCCCTTATTTGTACAGCGGGCCGTAGGCGGCGCAGGCGCGGTAGTCGGCGCCCTCGAGGTCCTTGGTGCCGAAGGCGTTCCACGCGGCGGGACGGAAGATCTTCTCGTCCGGCACGTTGTGGAGCCCCACCGGGATGCGCAGCATGGAGCACATGGTGATCAGGTCCGCGCCGATGTGGCCGTAGGTGATCGCGCCGTGGTTCGCGCCCCAGCAGTTCATGAGGTCATAGGCGGAGCGGAACGGCCCCTTGCCGTTGACGATGGGGGTGAACCACGTGCAGGGCCAGGTGTAGTCCGTGCGCTTCCACAGAATATCGCTGACCTCGTCCGGCAGGTTGACGGTGTAGCCCTCCGCGATCTGGATCGTGGGCCCGAGCCCCTTCACGAGATTCACGCGGATCATGGTGGCGGGCATTTCGGCGCGGGTCAGGAAGCGGGAGGAGAAGCCGCCGCCGCGGAAGTAGCCGTTATCCGCCGCGCACCACTCGGTCGCCTTCAGGATCTTGTCGATATCCTCGTCCGTCACGTCGTACCACGGCTTCATCACGGGGCTGCCGTTTTCGTCGCGCTCTTCGCCGCAGGCATCCAGGCAGCACGCGCCGGAGTTGATCAGGTGGATAAAGCCGCCGGCAGCCTTCGCTCTTCCTTCCAAGTCATAGCCCGTCACGCGCTTGACGGCGGCCTCGCTCCAGAAGGTCCTGACGTCCGCGAACATCTGCGGACGGTTGGTCAGCAGCTTCATGAACAGCATGGAGATGCCGTTCAGGGTATCGTTTTCGGTGGCAAGGATATAGGGCTCTCTGGCGCCGTTCCAGTCGAAGCTGGTGTTCAGGATCGCTTCGCCGAAATCGCAGTTCGGATAAAAGTCGGTCCACTGCCGCTGGCCCTGGAAGCCCGCCGCGATCGCGTTGTGGCCCACCATTTCCTCCTCGCGGCCCTTGGGCAGGTTGGGGTTGCCGTTCATCAGGTCCTTGATGATCACCGCCATCTTGACCACGAACGCCCAGTCCTTTTCCTTCTGCTCGGGGCTCTTCTTCACGAAGTCGGGGTTCTTGTCAAAGCCCTCGGGGCAGTGTTCCTTTGTCCAGGCGTAGGCCTTTTTGAACTCCTCCTCGTCATAGATGTTCTCCGTCATGCGGCGGATGATCTCCACCTCGTCCACGGATTCGATCCGCATGCCGAGGTATTCCTCCATGAAGTCGGGGGAGATGGAGGAGCCGCCGATGCCCATGCAGATGGAGCCGATCTGGAGATAGCTCTTGCCGCGCATGGTGCACACGGCCACGGCTGCGCGGGCAAAGCGCAGCAGCTTTTCCTTCACGTCGTCCGGCATGGTCTCGTCGTCCGCGTCCTGCACGTCGTGCCCGTAAATGCCGAAGGCGGGCAGGCCCTTCTGCGCATGGGTGGCAAGCACGGAAGCAAGGTACACCGCGCCGGGGCGCTCGGTGGCGTTAAAGCCCCACACGCCCTTAATGGTCATGGGGTCGGAATCCATCGTTTCGCTGCCGTAGCACCAGCAGGGGGTCACGCTCAGGGTGATATCCACGCCCTCCTTGCGGAAATAGGCGGCGCACGCGGCGGCCTCCGCCACGCGCCCGATGGAGGTGGGGGAGATGACGACCTTCACAGGCTCGCCGTTCGTGTATTTCAGGTTCTCTTCAAAGAGCTGCTTGGCAGCCTTCGCCATGTTCATGGTCTGGTCCTCGAGGCTTTCGCGCACGCCCAGGGGGCCGCGTCTGCCGTCGATGATGGGACGGATCCCGATCACGGGATAGTCGCCGATCAGTCTGCTTTTTGCCATTTGATTCGTCTCCTTTGTGAAAATTCAGGGTCAGTTCTATGGTATCACTTCGGCGGCGGAAAATCAAGGATTATTTGCCGTCTTCGGCGCAGAAGAAAAGAAACGGGCGGAGCCCGAAAAGAGCTCCGCCCGCCGCCGGGGATCAATAGAAGAACCGGATCATAAAGAATCTGGAAAGCCAGCGCCACATACGTTCTCGCCTCCTTTCAGGTCTTTGCCAAACAGGAACGCGCTGCGCGGGTCGGGCCGCACGTCCTGTAAATGCCGGAATGCCTGTTCTGACGTCGTTTCGTTCTTATCGCGGAACTGCGCCGTGTTTTCGATCTCGGTGTCGTAGTGGCCCCTTGCCGTCGCCACCAGCCTGTCCAGAAACGCCGCCCAATACGCCTCGGCGTCGCCGATCGCGGCGCGGGAGGCGTGCGAATAGGCGTCCATCAGCTCATACTTCGCGGTCGCCATTTTGTCCCGCAGGACCAGCAGACCCTCCTGCCGGTCGAAGGCGCAGATGTCGAAGGCCTCCTCCAATATCGTATACACGCGCCCGTCCTCCTCAACGGACGCCAGCGGCATGACCCACGCGCCGGTCGCCTTCGCAACGTCGTAAACGCCCGGAAAGAGCTTCTGCACGACCAGGTTTTCCGTTTTGTTCCAAACGCCCTCGGGAAACAGCAGGAGGTTCGCGCCGAGGGACAGGGCGCGGATCATTTTATCCTTTGCCGCCCGCCGGCTGCTTTTGTCCTTTCTGTCCAGCAGGACGACGCCGTTGAGCCACAGCGCGTAACCGTCCGGCGATTCATAAAAATCGGGGATCGAGGCATACAGGAGATACGCATGCGAGCCTATGGTTTTCAGGGAAAAAGCCACGTCGTCCCGAAAGCCGTGCGTCGCGGCGAAGATGACGGGCCGGTCTTTCGGGACCTCCGCCTTTCGCACGACGGTGAGCCGGTTCCGGGAGGAAAGCGGCACGATCACGTGGCGGAATACGGGACTGAAAAGCCTGCGCAGCCGGACCCCGCGCAGGGACAGCACCTTGTCGGGGTCGTTTTTCATCAGATATCGCAAGGGTCTGTTATACATAACGCGCACCTCTTTTTGTCCATTATAAACAGGACGTGCGCCGGACGCAAGGCTGCCGGACGCGAACGGTCCTAATGCGGAACGAACGGTCGGCGGCGGGGGCTTTTTCTCCGTAAAATCCGTTCTTGCTTTTTACCCGCGCGGCGCGTATAATGGACGAAGAAAGGGAGGCGCCCTATGCGAGAATTCACGATCACCAAAAACGACGCGGGGCAGCGGGTGGATAAGTTCCTGACCAAGGCCGTGCCGCTGCTGCCGAAAAGCCTGCTGTATAAATATCTGCGCCTGAAGCGCATCAAGCTGAACGGCAAAAGGACCGCCATCGACGTGCGCCTTGCGGAGGGCGACCTGCTGCAACTTTACATCAACGACGAGTTCTTCGCCCCCGCCCCGGCGCGGTACGACTTTTTGAAGGCGGGCAAGGCGCTGACGATCGTCTATGAGGACGAAAACGTGATGCTGCTCGACAAAAAGGTGGGGCTGCTGAGCCACCCGGACGAGGGCGAATACGTGGACACTCTCATCACGCGCGTGCAGCGGTATTTATATGAAAAGGGCGAATACGACCCCGAAAACGAGCACGCCTTCGCCCCGGCGCTGGTCAACCGCATCGACCGCAACACCGGCGGCATCGTGATCGCCGCGAAAAACGCGGAGGCGCTTCGGATCCTCAATCAGAAGCTGAAGGACCGCGAGATCGAAAAATACTATCTCTGCGTCGTGATCGGCTCGCCGGAGACCGAAAGCGGGACCTATGTCGACTACATGATCAAGGACGAAAAAAAGAATCAGGTGCGCGTCTACGACCGCCCGGTGGAGGGCGGCAAGACCATGAAAACGAAATTCCGCGTGCTGGACCGCAAAAACGGGCTCTCGCTGCTGGAGGTGGAGCTGCTGACCGGGCGCACGCACCAGATCCGCGCGCATCTGGCGTTTCACGGCACGCCGCTGCTCGGCGACGGCAAATACGGCAAAAACGCCGACAACGAACGGTTCGGCGGCTACAAAAAGCAGTTCCTGTATTCCTATAAGACCGTGTTCGCGTTTTCGACCGACGCGGGGGCGCTGGGCTACCTGAACGGCAGGGCCTTTTCGGTCGGCGACGTGTGGTTCCGGGAGCTGGACAGGATCGGCTCAAACAAGGAGGAACAGTAACATGGGAAGCGCATATTTCATTGCGGGCGTCGTCGGCTTTTCGCTGCCGATGATCCTGCCGGACGTCGTCAATCTCTGCCTGAAGAAAAAGCGGGTCTGGCTGTTCGTGCTGGGCCTCGCCGTCAAATTCCTCGTGTTGTTGGGCGTGGCGGCGCCTGCCCTGCTCAGCCGGGGGCAGGTCCCGCTGTCGGAGGGCTTCGACCCGGAGACCGTCGCCGCGATGATCGTTGCGGCGTGCTTTTCGCTGATCGACCTGATCGTTCTGCTGGTCCGTTCAAAGCGGCAGGACGCGCCGACGGAACAGCCCGCGCCGGCAGAGGAAACGCAAAACCGATAAACCGCAGCCGGAGACCGTTTTTCGCGGTCCCCGGTTTTCTTTTTTACAAATACCTGCAGCAAACGCGCCCTTTCGTCCGTCTAACAGATGAACGCGAAACGAAAGGATCTGACGATATGAAAAAAGCGATCTCTCTGCTCTGCGTCCTGACGTTGCTGTGCCTGCTCGGCGCGTGCGCCTCTTCGCGCCCCCTGTGCAAATTGCCTGTCGTCTCCGAGCAGCAGAATGCGATCACGGTCATGGACCGGTCGGGGAAGAAGCTCGGCTCGCTCGACGGGCGCGCCGTCTGCACGGCGACGGACGCCGGGATCTTTTACAGTCTCTTTGAGATACCGGAGGGCGAATCCGCAGCCCCTGCCGAGTACTGCTTCTTTGACAGGGAAAGCGGGCGCGACGTGCGTCTCGGCGTGCTGGAGGGGCAGGGGTACGAGGCCGTATTCGCGCGCACGGAGCTCGGCGGCAGGCTCTATACCCTCGCCGTGCGGGGCAACCCCATGGGCAGCGCCCCCACGCCGCTTCTGCTGCTGGCGTTCGATCCGGCGGCGGGGGAGATGCGCGAATACACCGTTTCCGAAACCGGCTTCCCCTACGCCGCCATGGCCGCGGCGAACGGGCGGCTGCTGATCATGAACCACGAAATGACCGAACCGAAGTGCGACACGCTCTATGCGTTCGACCCCGCGACGGCGGACATGCGGGCTCTTTTGTCGTTCGAGGCGGAACAGGATTCCCTGCGCGGGGTCGCGGCGGCGAAGGACGGGTTTTACCTGCTGCGGTTGGACCTGCGGAACGCCGAGGGACCGGAGGTTTTTCTTGATTTTTATAACGACGCGGGCGAAAAGCAGACCGAAACGCCGCTGACGCAGCCGCTGACGGACGCGATCATGACGGTCCGCGGAATCGAAAGCCGTGCCGACGCGCTCAATGAACTCGGCATGAACGTCAGCCGCTTTGCCGTTGTGGACGATCGGGTCCTCGTGTATGAAAACTTCGCGCTCTCGCGCGTGGCGCTGGACCTGACCACCGGCAAGGCGCTGCTCGCGCGGGACGACCTTACCGGCGTCTCCCTCGGCGGCGGCAGCCCCGCGTTTTACCGCATGGATTTTGAGGAAACGGATACGCCGCCCGAGATCCTCCTGCCCCGCGGCGCTTCGCTCGTCCGGTACGACCTCACGCCCGTCGGCGACTTCCGGCTGCTGCGCAGCGTGTCGCGTTCCCCCGGCGGGACCTGGCTTGCGGGCTTCGTGGATGGCGAAGAAAAAACGGCCGCGCGGGCGCTGCTCCTGTGGACGGAGGAGCCGTAACGAACAAAAAAACGCCGGGTCTCCCGTTGGGGAAGCCCGGCGTGTGTTATTTGAAATCTCAGTTTTCCCGGATCATTTCGGTGAATTCGTCCTCGCTGATGACCCGGATGCCCAGCTCGTTCGCCTTTTTCAGCTTGCTGCCGGCGGCCTCGCCCGCCAGCACCACGCTCGTCTTTTTTGAAACGGAGCCGCTGGTCTTGCCGCCGAAGCGCTCGATGATCGCACTCGCCTCGTCCCGCGTGTATTTCGACAGGGAACCGGTCAGCACGAAGGTCATCCCGGCAAAGCGGGCGTCTGTGACCTCTTCGGTGGAGCGGGTGTTGAGCCCGAGGTCCCTGAGCCGCGCGAGCAGCGCCTTCGACTGCGGCAGGGAGAAGTAGTTGACCACGGCCTCGGCCATGATCCCGCCGAAGCCCTCGATCGCGGCGATCTCCTCGGCGGTCGCCGCCTCCACCGCGTCCAGCGTGCCGAAGTGCGAAGCGAGGAGCTTTGCGGCCTTCTGCCCCACGTGCCCGATCCCCAGCCCGAACAGCAGGCGGGAAAGGTCGTTTTGTTTGGATTTTTCGATCGCGGCGATCAGGTTCTCCGCGCTTTTTTTGCCCATGCGGTCCAGCGCCGCCACGTCCTCGGCCTTCAGCAGATAGATGTCTGCCACGTCGCGGATCAGTCCCTTTTCCACCAGCACCCTCGCCAGGGTCTCGCCGAGGCCCTCCACGTCCATCGCGTCGCGCGTGCAGAAGTGGATGATGTTTCTGAGCGTCTGCGCGGGGCAGTCGGGGTTCGTGCAGCGCAGAAACGCGCCGTCCTCGTCCCGGAACACCGGCGCGCCGCAGGAGGGGCAGGTTTTCGGCAGGGTATAAACGGGCTTGTCCGGCTGGTGCTTCGCCACCCGCACGATCTCCGGGATCACGTCCCCGGCCTTGCGCACCACCACGGTGTCCCCGATCGACAGGCCCTTTTCGTTGATGAAATCCTGATTGTGCAGCGTGGCGCGGGAGACCAGCGACCCCGCCAGCAGCACCGGCGTGAACACGGCGGTGGGGGTCAGCACGCCCGTGCGCCCGACCTGCACGTCCACGTCCGTCAGCACGGTCTCCTTTTCCTCCGGCGGGTATTTGTACGCCACCGCCCAGCGCGGGAATTTCGCGGTGGAGCCGAGTGCCCGGCGCTGGGCAAGGTCGTTGACCTTGATCACCGCGCCGTCGATCTCAAAGCCCAGCGCGGCGCGTTCGTTCCCGATGCGGGTCAGCTCGTCCTTCGCCGCGGCGATATCGGCGCAGGGGGTGTAAAAGGGGACCGTCACAAAGCCGAGCTCGCGCAGCAGGTCCAGACTCTGCTTGTGCGAAACGATCTCGTCCCCCTCGATGCGCTGCACGTTGAACACGAAGATATCGAGCTTCCGTTCGGCGGTCACGGCGGGGTTCTTCTGGCGCAGGGAGCCCGCCGCGGCGTTGCGCGGATTGCGGAAGGGCGCTTCGTCCCGCGCCTCCTGCGCCTCCACCAGCGCGGCGAAGACCGCCTTTTTCATATAGACCTCGCCCCGGACCTCCAAAAACGGCAGCGCCCGCCGCAGGCGCAGCGGAACGGAGCCCACGGTCTTCAGGTTTTCGGTGATGTCCTCGCCCACGTCGCCGTCGCCGCGCGTGGACCCGCGCGTGAACACGCCGTTTTCGTATTCGAGGGAGACGGAAAGCCCGTCGATCTTCGGCTCCACCACGTAGGTTGCGTCCGGGAAGCTCTCGCGGACCCGGCGGTCGAAATCGTCGATCTCGTCAAAGGAAAAAGCGTCCTGCAGGCTCTCCATGCGCACGTCGTGGCGCACGGGCGTGAACAGGCTCTGAGCCTGTCCGCCGACGCGGGAGGTGGGGGAGTCCGGGCGCTTGAGCGCCGGATAGGCCGTCTCCAGCCCCAGCAGCTCGCGCTGCAGGCGGTCGTAGTCATAGTCCGACAGGTCGGAATCGTTGAGGACGTAGTATTGATAGGAATGGAAGTTGAGCTTTTCGGTCAGCTCGTCGATCCTCCGTTTGGCTTCGGCTTCGGTCATGGTCAGGCTTCCTTTCAAAAATCGTGGAATATCGGGTCTTTCGTCACGGCGCGGGGTCGGAAAAGACGCAGGAAAACGCGCCGTCCGCGTCCCGGGCGCCGGTCAGCAGCCCGGCTTCGTCAAAGGCGACAAAGCAGGTGGTCCCGCATACCGCGGCGGCGGTCTCGTACCCGCCGTCCGTTTTTGTAAAGGGGACGTTTTCAAACACCGCCTTCCGCAGCGCGGCGGGCAGAAGCTTCATCGGCGCGTCGTCGGGCAGGGTCTCGTAATCGATCCGGTCGGCGCGCCCGTCCACCGTTGTGTTCAGGCCCGTCTCATCCGCCCGGCAGGTGAAAAACGTCAGCCCCTCGGGGGCGGAAAACGTGAACCGGATATCGTTATAGGCAAAGATCCGCATGTCGCCGGTCAGGGTCCGTTCCCCGACCGTCATGGTGAAGGCGCGCCCGGTCGCCCGCGCGGGCGAAAAGGCGGTCGGCTGCTTCCCGCAGGCGGCGCAGAGGAGCAGAAGATGAAGAAAAAGAAGAACGGCGCAGCGTCTCTGGTTTCGCAAAAGGGTCCCTCCCGGCGGAGGCTCCCTCCGCGCTTATTGGAACAGGGCGTCGGCAATGCGCGCAACCGTGGCGGCGTAAGGCCCGAAGCGCGCTTCGGCAGTGTTCCCGGCAAGCCCGTGGAAGTACGCGCCAAGGCAAGCCGCCGCAAAGGGCTCCGCCCCCTGCGCCAGCAGCGCGCCGATCACGCCCGCCAGCAGGTCGCCGCTGCCGCCGCGCGCCATGGCGGGCGTGCCGGTCGGGTTCACGTAAAGCCGTCCGTCGGGCGAGGCGACCAGCGTGTTCGCGCCTTTGAGCAGCAGCGTCACGCCGGTCTGTTCGGCGAAGGCGCGGGCGGTCCCTTCCCGGTCCGCGTTGATTTCGGCGGCGGTTTTGCCGGTCAGCCTTGCCATTTCGCCGGGGTGTGGCGTCAGGATCCACGGCTTTTCCCCGTTCGCTTTCAGTTTATGCGCGGCAAACAGATTTATGCCGTCCGCGTCCAGCACAAGGGGACAGCTTGCGGCCTCCAGTAAAAAGCGCAGCGCCTTCGCCGCGCCCTCCCCGGTCCCGAGTCCGGGGCCGATCACAAGGGCGCTCGCCTTTTGCAGCGCCTTTTCCAGCGGTGGGATCGCCGTTTCGTGCAGCCCGTCGCCGTCCGTGGGCAGGGGCAGCAGCACCGCCTCGGTCAGGTGGGCGGTCACGGCGGGGTAGGCCTTGTCCGGGAACGCCAGCGTCGTCAGCCCCGCGCCGGCGTGCAGGCATCCCGTCGCCGCGATCACGGCGGCGCCGGGCATTCGGTAACTGCCCGCCACGATCAGCGCGTTGCCAAAGGTCCCCTTGTTCGCGTCAAAGGGACGCGCGGGCAGGGCGGCGCGGGCGGTCTCCGGCAGGAGGGTATAGGTCGGCTTCTCCGGGACCGGCGGCGAAAAGCCGATATCGATCACGTGGATTCTGCCGCAGCAGCCGCAAAGCGGCTTCGTGACGTGTTGGGGCTTCAGGCACAGCATGGTCAGCGTGTGGTCGGCGCGGAACACAAAGCCGGAGGGCAGGTCGATCGCCACGCGCGCGGCGTCCATTGCGTTCGCCTGCTCCAGCAGGGCGAGGACCTTTGCGGGGACCTCGCCCGCGAAGCCGATGCCGAACACCGCGTCCACGATCACCCCGGCGTCCCGAAGCGCGTCCGGGGCGGGGGAGGGGATCAGGCGCACGCCCTCGGGCAGCCTTTCGCGCATGGACTCGCTCAAGGGGTCGGAGGGGCAGTCGAACGCCTTGACGACCGTCACGCATTTGCCCGCTTCGGCAAGGATGCGGGCAATGACGAAGCCGTCCCCGCCGTTTTTTCCCTTGCCGACCAGCACGGCGAAGTGCGTTTGGTCGGGGTATTGCCGCAGCAAAAAGGCGGCGCAGCCGCGCCCCGCCGCCTCCATCATGGCTGCGTAGGAAAGACCGTCCGCGTTTGCGGCGGCTTCCGCCCGGCGGATCTCGTCGGGCGTG
>CACZGD010000087.1 GCA_902780565.1 Oscillospiraceae bacterium | reverse complement strand
GTTGCCCCTTGCCGGGGAGGGCATCATCCCGGGACACAACATATCCGATCCCCGTTAACAAATTCCGCCGGGATGACGCCCTCCCGCAGCAAGGCACAAGAACGGCTGTGGGCAGCCGTACTACCGGTCGGATTGGTACGCGGAATGCGGTATATATGACCGAATACGGCGAATCGACGAATCAACCAAAATTAGCATTGTATCGTTATATACCCGGTTCGTCGCCCGGATGTCCTGCAACGACGGGAATATGTCCGTCGGTTGCCCCTTGCCGGGGAGGGAATCATCCCGGGACAAAACATATCCGATTCCCGTTAACAAATTCCGCCGGGATTCATCCCTCCCGCAGCAAGGCACCCGGGACAAAACATATCCGATTCCCGTTAACAAATTCCGCCGGGATTCATCCCTCCCGCAGCAAGGCACAAAAACGGCTGTGGGCAGCCGTACTACCGGCGGACCGCCGCCCGGCTCCGTTATACCCAACCGGGTTCAGACCGGGAACATATTATATTATACGAACCGCGCGCAATGGCATCCGACGCCGGACCTTGCCCGGTTTACGCCCGGTTGACCTCCCCGGTGATTTGCCGTCCGATGAACATCCCGCCGTTTTCGGCGAAGCGCTCGGGCGCGTCGGAGACGAAGAACCGGATGGTTCCGGGGTCGGTCGAGGGGTTCCTCAGGTCCAGCGAATCGAGGGTCCGGATCAGGGTCTCGGCGGAGGCGAAGCCGGAGCTGATGAGGGTGACGCCCGGCAGAAGGGTCTCGATCACGTCGTACAGCAGGGGATAGTGGGTGCAGCCGAGGATGAGGGTATCCGCCCCCGCGGCCTTGATGGGCGCGAGGTAGTCGCGCAGCACGCTTTCCACCACCGCGTCGCCGGGCAGGAAGCGCCCCTCCTCCACCAGCGGGCAGAGGAGCGGACAGGGGACGGAGATCACCTCGGCGTCCGGGGCTTCACGTGCGATCACGGCGGCGTATGCCCCGCTTTTGATCGTCGCCTTGGTGCCGATCACGCCGATTTTGCGGTTTTGGGACGTTGCCGCCGCCATTTTCGCCGCGGGCTCCACCACGCCGATGATCGGGATGCGGTAGCGCTGCTCCATTTCCGCCTTCGCCATGGAATCCGCCGTGTTGCAGGCGATGCAGATCGCCTTGACGTCGTGCGTGAGCAGAAAGTCGATATCGTCCTTCGCGTATTGGATGATGGTCTGCTTCGAGCGGTCGCCGTAGGGGACGCGCGCGGTGTCCCCGAAATAGATGATGTTTTCATGCGGGAGGCGCTGCAGCAGCATTTTGACCACCGTCAGCCCCCCGAGCCCGGAATCGAACACGCCGATCGGGCGGGATTTTTTCTCGTTCATATCACAGTGCGTTCACAAGCGCCTTGAAGTGCTCGCCGCGCTCCTCAAAGCAGGTGTATTGGTCATAGGAGCTCGTGGTGGGGGAGAGCAGCACCACGTCCCCGGGCGCGGCGAGCGCGTGCGCCCGCGCCAGCGCCTCCGGCAGGTCCTTCACAAGGATCCCCTCGCCGTTCGTCAGCTCGTCGATCAGGCGCGGCCCGCATTCGCCGTAGCCGATCAGCGCCTTCACGCCCGAGAGATAGGGCTTCAGGGCGTCGACCGGGAGCCCCTTTTCGTGCCCGCCCGCCAGCAGGATCACCGGCGACGAGAACGCCTTCAGCGCCGTCACGGTCGCGTCCACGTTCGTGCCCTTGGAATCGTTATAATACTTCACGCCGCCGACCTCGCGCACGAACTCGATGCGGTGCTCCACGCCCTTGAAGCCCGCTACCACCTTGGTGACAAGGTCCTCGTGTACGCCGAGGGCAAGCGCCGCGCCCACGCACGCCAGCACGTTCTGCACGTTGTGCCGCCCCACGATCTTGAGGATCGACAGCGGGAACAGGAGCCGCCCGAAGGCGTACACGAACCGGTCGTCCGCCCAGATATCCGCCGGGCGGGTCGTGCTGAAGGTCACGGTCTTCGCCGGGACCGGCAGCTTTTCGGTGTATTCCCTGAGCAGCGGATCGTCGATATTCAGGAGGAAGGTATCCTCCGCCGTCATGTTCTCGTACACGCGGCACTTGGAGCGGTAATAGGCGTCCTCGCTGCCCATGAAGTCCAGATGGTCGGGCGCAAGGTTCAGGATCACCGCGATCTCCGGGCGGAAGCTCACGATATCCAGAAGCTGGAAGTTGCTGATCTCCAGCACGATGTAGTGCCCGTTGTTCGTCAGCAGGTCGTTTTCCAGCACCGTTTCGCACAGCGCCTTGCCGATGTTGCCCGTCACGTGCGCGGTCAGCGGATGGTCCGCCTTCAGGATCTCATACAGCAGCGTCGCGCTCGTGGTCTTGCCGTTGGTGCCCGTGACCGCCACGTAATGCTGCGGCGCCGCCGCCGAAAACGCCAGCTCGATCTCCGTGATCACCGGAATACCGCGCTCACGCAGCCGCTGCACGAACCACAGCTTGCCGTTGATGCCCGGGTTCTTGACGCAAAGGTCATAGTCCGCCTCGAACACCTCCGGCGTCTGCCCGCAGAGCGTCACGCCCAGCGCCTGCAGCTCGTCCCTCTCCGGGATCGTGTCAAGGGGTTTGGATTCCGTCGCCGTCACGTGGGCGCCCAGCTTCACCAGCAGCCGGATCGCCGCCAGCCCGCTGCGCGCAAGCCCGAGCACGAGGACGTGTTTGTTCTTGTAATCTGTCATGGTATTTGCCTCCGGATATGGCCGGGCGAGGCCCGGCCATGTTGAATGTTGGATGTTGGTTGGCGGCCGCGATTGTATATTGGTCTCGGTCAGAACGCGGTCGGGGTATGGGGAAGGCGTGCCGATCCGGTAGCACGGCACCTCAGTGCCGTTCGGTGAATATGATATTTTTAATACCCATCAATCCGAATCCGGTCAGGTAAAACGGGACAGGGGACGAAATCCATGGTAAAGCGGCACACACGTGCCGCCCGCGGGACGTGGTAAACATGACCGAATATGGCGAATCGACGAATCAGCCGAAGATAGAATTGCATCGAACGGCACTGAGGTGCCGTGCTACCAGATCGCGGCCCGGCTCCGTTTCCGGTAATGATCCCTCGGCCCCCGGCCCCCGGCCCCCGGCCCTATAATAATATATAATTTACTTTTACTATAATAATACAAACGCCGGAAAAGTCAAGGATTATTTTTTGTGCTGTGCGAAAAGTGGGTCCGGAATTATCGAAAAACGATAAAAAACAGGGCAAAAACGGTTACAAATTGTCATCATTGTCAGGTCCGGCGGCAATTTTATGAAAATTACACAAAAACGAAGTTTCAAAAAATGGAAGAAAATGGGAGATTTCGGATAATAATGCGTCGCAGGGAACCTTTTTCGGAGCCGGATTTTCCGGGATTTGTGAAAAGTCGCCAAATTTCAGAAAAATGACGATTTGACTTTTTACCCCGCTTTGCTTATAATGTGCGTGTTCGCAGCCTATGATTGTACCGTACGGCAAATCCGCGCGCGTTTCGTGCGCCGCCGTGTCGGTAAAATGATAAGGAGAGTCAGGTTTATGCGTATTCTGAACAGAAGGGACAGGCGAACGGAAGAGGACCGCTCGGGTCGGATCATCAAGGAATCCGCCTACGAGGGCAGGGGGCATTTCCGCCGCGCCTGCGCCGCCATGGCGGCCGGTCTTGCCGTTGCAGCCGTGTTCACCTCCGTGCCGCTCGTGCGCGACGATACCGTTACCGCCGATCTGGACGACGTGCGCAGTCCCGCCTATTTATCCGAATATACCGGCTATCACCCGCTGTCCGAGGAGCCCCATTCGATCATCCGCCTGAAGGAGATCGAGGAGGTGGACCGCGCGGTCGAGGCCCTCGTCAAAATGGACGCCGAGGCCGAGAAGGAGGAAAAGAGCGTGGTCATCCGCTCCCTGTCCGATTTCGCCTCCGACCTCACCGACGAGGAGGCAAAGGTCATCTTCGACAAACGCGCCGAGGAAGCCGAGCGCGCCCGGAAGGAGGCGGAGGAAGCCGCCCGCCGCGAGGCCGTGCGGACCTACACCACCACAAGCAACTACGTGGGGCTGAACGCAAACGGCGTCCCGATGTCGCAGAAGGTGCCCGCCGCGCCCATCGAGCTGGACGAAAACGGCGCGCCGCTGCATTATTCCTATTGCATCACCGATATCGCGACCGCCTATTGCAACGACCCCATCACCTCCACCGGCACCGTTCCCGTGCAGGGCACCGTCGCCGTCGACCCCCGCATCATCCCCTACGGCACGCGGATGTATATCACCTCCGCCGACGGACGCTACGTCTACGGCTACTGCGTCGCCGAGGATACCGGCGGGTTCATCTACCTCGCCAACGGTCCCTCCGCCGATCTGTTTATGTATTCCGAATCGGACTGCGACGAATGGGGCTGGCGTATGGCGAAGATCTATATTCTGGCGTAACAGAAAATGAGAGAAAGCACGGCTGCGCGCCGTGCTTTTTTTGTCGATGAGAAGGGTCGGGGCCCTCGGACCCCGGCCCCCGGCCCTCAGCCCTTTAACTTCTCCCACACGTCCCGCAGGACCTCCGCGAGCTTGCAGCGGACGACGAAGCCGTCCTTCGGCTGCAGGACCTGCATATCGGACGCGTCGAAATAATCGGACGCCGCCTTTTCGGTCGCGGCGGGCAGGCACAGGGGCGGGAACATCACGCACCACCAGTTTTGTCCCCCGCCGTCCCCGAGGACGACGCGCACGGCCTTATAGCGCCCCGCGGGCAGGGTCAGGTCCCCGTATTGCCGGGTGGGGAAGTACTCCGTGATCACCTCGGCGCTTGCGCCGTAGGGCATGCCGTTCGCCCGCAGCGTCCCGTTCGCCGCCGCAAGGATCTCGGGCAGATGCGCCTCCAGCCGGGCTTCGGCGTCGGTCACGTCCACGCTGCCGTCAAAAAAGTCGCCGCCCGCCGTGAGGATCGCGTCGCGTACCAGCAGCTTCACCGCCTGATCCTCTTCGCTGTCGGAATTTGCGATCACGTGCAGTCGCAGCACCCGGGCCTGCAGGGAATCCTCCCGCGCCAGCACGTCGGCGACGCCGGTCAGCAGCAGGGCGCAGCTCAGCAGCAGGATGCAGACGAGGACGGTCGGTTTGCCGGAATGTCGTTTTGTGTTCATAAAAAAAGATCCTTTCTCCGTTTATCGGGAGTCTGGACCTTTTTCGGCAGCTTTATGCAGGGGCTTGCCGTTTATTTGATTTCCGTGCCCGTATCGGCGGTCTCGCACAGAACGCAGAAGGGGACCTGCTCCCGCAGCGCGTCGCAGGCGAGCTCAGCCTCCGCTTGGTCGGCAAACAGCCCGAACACCGCCGAGCCGGAGCCGGAGACCTCCGCATGGTACGCGCCGGACCGCCTGAGCCGCCCGATCAGATCGTCATAGTCCGGCAGGGGCGCAAGGGTCCGGAACACGTTGCCCGCGTACCGCGCCGCCGCAGCCGCCTCGCCCCGGGCGAGGTAAAACAGCACCTTGTCGTTCTCCGGGTGGGGGAGCGCCTCCCCCGCGTCGAACCGCCGGTAGGCCGCCGCCGTGGAGACCCCGGCCGCCGGTTTTGCGATCACGACGTACGAACGGATCGCGGGCAGGGGCGCCATCACCTCCCCCACGTTTTTGCACAGCGCCGTGCCGCCGGTCAGGCAGAAGGGCACGTCCGCCCCCACGCGCGCGGCAAGGGTCAGCAGCTCGCTTTCCGGCAGGGGACAGCCGTAGATCTGATTCAGCGCGCGCAGCGCCGCCGCCGCGTCCGCCGAGCCGCCGCCGAGCCCCGCCTCGGACGGGATGCGCTTTTCGATTTGGATCGCCGCCGCGGGGACGAGTCCCGCCGCCTCATAAAAGAGGCGCGCCGCCTTCATTGCCGTGTTGCGGTCGTCCGTCGGGACCCCCGGCGCGTCGCAGGCGAGCGTCAGCCCCGGTTCCCCGGTCGTCACCGTCACGGTATCGTGCAGGGTCACGCTTTGCATCACCGTGTCCAGCGCGTGGTAGCCGTTCGGCAGCACCGACGTGATATCCAAAGAAAAATTGATTTTCGCGTTTGCGTATACGGTTATTTCCATGTCGATCACCGAAAAATATTGTAACATAATTCTGTTTTTTTGTACAGACCCTTTTCAAATGAAGTTTTTGGGTGTAAAATAAGAGGGAAAAGGGACCTTGGATATATCCCTCGGCCCTCGGCCCCCGGCCCCCGGCCCTTACATCCCAATCCCAATCCCACGGAGGGCAAAAAGCATGAGCCGACTTATTGATCTGCACGTATACACGAATAACACGAAGGGCGCGAAGGACAAGATCAGTCTGATGTGCGAGACCGCGGTCACGAAGGGGCTGCGGGCGGTGGCGTTCACGGACAGCGTGGAGCTGGACCGCTTTGAGGAGACCGAAAGCCGCCGCAGGCTGCGGCACGCCTATTTCGATATGGCGAAGGCGCGCGCCCTGTTCTTCGACAGCCTTTCCGTTTTCTACGGGGTGGAGCTTCGGCAGGCGTATCTGCAAAAGGAGCTTGCCCGGCGGATCGTGGACGCCCATGCCTATGACATCGTGCTCACGCGCGTATCGCGCCTGCCGGACGGCACGGACGTCCGCTTTTACCCGGAGCAGACGCAGGCGGACTTCAACGCCATGGCGGACGCCTATACCGACGCGCTGCTGGAGACCGTGGCGGACACGCCCTTTGACGTGCTGTGCGGGCTGCTCGCGCCCCTGCGGCACACCCCGCTGGACTACACGCATTTCGGGCTGCGGATGCTGCCCGTGCTGCACGCCGTCGCCGCAAAGGAAAAAGCGATCGAGCTCAACGCCAAGGATATCCTCGGCAGCGACCGTCTGCGCGACCTCGGCTTCGGGCTGCTGCGGGACTTCCGCGCCGCGGGCGGCAGGTACGTGACCATCGGCACCGGCAGCCGCTTCCACGACGAGATCGGCAACGGCATCGAGCAGGTGATCCCCGCCGTGCGCCGCGCCGGGTTCGACGGGCTGACGTTCTTCGACGGCAGAACGCCGTATCAGCTTGATTTCTGAGCGCATCCCCACCCCTTCGCCGTAGGACGATACACCCGGAAATCCGGTCGCCGCTCCTTTTCGGGGCGGTTTTTTTGTGCGTCGGGGCGTGACAAAAGCCTGCGGGTCGGCTGTTTGCCGGATTTTTGGTGTAAAGGAAATTACTTTCTTGACAAGGCAAACGCCTTGACAAGTCGCACAAAAAATCCCAAAACCGTTTTGAAAAGTTCAAAACTCCGTTCAAAAAGTATAAAAGTCGGAGTTTCGGGGGATTTTAACAAGCAAAATCGTAAAGGGGATATGCTTTACACGGTTCAAAACCGGGGAGTTTTGAACAATTCAGGGGCCAGGGGTCAGGGGTCAGGGGCCGAGGGCCGAGGGCCGAGGGCCGAGGGTCGGGACCTGCGGTCGGCATTTTAATAATACGGCCAGGGGTCAGGGGATCAGAGGTCAGGGGGATTGTCCTCTGCCCTCATCCTCCCGCACAACAAAAAGCCCCGCCGGAGCGGGGCTTTCGTATGATGCAAAATCAGTCTCTGCGGTTATTGCGGCCGCCGCGGCGGTTATCGCGGTCACGGTCGCGGTCGCGGGAGCCTTCTCTTCTGGGCCTTCTGGGGGTATCGTCCACGTCGTTTTCGGGCGTGAGGCCTTCCACCTTGATGAGGGCGTTTCTTCTGGACAGGTTCAGTCTGCCCTGATCGTCGATGGGCAGGACCTCGACGATGATCTCGTCGCCGACGTTGACCACGTCCTCGACCTTCTCGGTGCGCTTGACGTCAAGCTGGCTGATGTGGACCATGCCCTCCTTGCCGGGGGCGATCTCCACGAACGCGCCGAAGCTCATGAGCCGGGTGACGACGCCCTTATAGATCGCGCCGACCTCGGGGTCGTTGACGATGGTCTCGATGATATTCAGCGCCTGCTTGCAGCCCTCGAGGTCGGTGGAGGTGATGAACACGCTGCCGTCGTCCTCCACGTCGATCTTGACGTTGCACTCCGCGCAGATCTTCTGAATGACCTTGCCCTGCTTGCCGATGACGTCGCCGATCTTGTCGGGATCGATCTTGGTGGTGAGCATCTTGGGCGCGTAGGGGGAGAGCTCCTTTCTGGGCTCGGGTATCACGGGGAGCATGACCTCGTCCAGAATCTTGCAGCGCGCCTTATAGGTCTTCTCAAAGGCTTCCTTCACGATCTCGGGGGTCAGGCCGTGGACCTTGGTATCCATCTGGATCGCGGTGATGCCCTTCTTGGTGCCGCCGACCTTGAAGTCCATGTCGCCGAAGAAGTCCTCGAGACCCTGAATATCCACCATGGTGATGAAGCGGTCGCCCTCGGTCACCAGACCGCAGGAGATACCGGCGACGGGCGCCTTGATGGGCACGCCCGCTGCCATGAGCGCCAGCGTGGAGCCGCAGATGGACGCCTGCGAGGTGGAGCCGTTGGAGGACAGGACCTCGCTGACCAGACGGATGGTATAGGGGAACTCCTCCATGGAGGGGATCACGGGCAGCAGCGCGCGCTCCGCAAGGGCGCCGTGGCCGATCTCACGTCTGCCGGGGCCGCGGCTGGGCTTGGTCTCGCCGACGGAATAGGAGGGGAAGTTATAGTGATGGATGTAGCGCTTGCTGGTCTGCTCGTCGATGCCGTCCAGCTCCTGCGCGTCGCCCACGGTGCCGAGGGTCGCCACGGTGAGGACCTGCGTCTGGCCTCTGGTGAACATGCCGGAGCCGTGCACGCGGGAAAGGATATCCACCTCGGCGTTCAGCGGACGCATATCGTCCAGCCCTCTGCCGTCCACGCGCTTGCCCTCGTCCAGCAGCCAGCGGCGCACGATGTATTTCTGCAGCTTATACAGGCAGTCGTCCAGCTTCGCGGTCTCTTCGGGGTAAACCTCGTCAAAGCGCTCGTGCACGGCGGTATAGATGGGGGAGAGGCGCTCGTCGCGGACGCGCTTGTCGTCGGTATCCAGCGCCTTCTTGACGTCCTCGATCGCGAACGCCTTCACGGCCTCGTACATCTCGGGATCGGGATCGTTGGACACGAACGGGATCTTCTCCTTGCCGATCTGCTTCTGGATGTCCTTGATGAATTCCACGATCTTCTGGTTCTCCTTATGGGCGAACATGATCGCGTCGAACATGGTATCGTTGTCGATCTCGTTGGCGCCTGCCTCGATCATGGCGATCAGCTCGTCGGTGGAGGCGACGGTCACGGCCATTTCGCTCTTGGCTCTCTCCTCCAGCGTGGGGTTGATGACGAACTTGCCGTCCACAAGGCCCACGGAGCAGCCGGCGATGGGGCCTGCCCACGGAATGGGGGAGATGGAAAGCGCCACGGACACGCCGATCATGGCGGTGATCTCGGGCAGGCAGTCGGGGTCCACGCTCATCACGGTCGCCACGATCCCCACGTCGTTGCGCATATCCTTCGGGAACAGGGGACGCAGGGGACGGTCGATGACGCGCGCCGCCAGGATCGCCTTTTCGCTGGGTCTGGATTCTCTTCTCTGGAAGGAGCCGGGGATCTTGCCCACGGAATACAGCTTCTCTTCAAAATCGATGGACATCGGGAAGAAGTCCACGCCCTCGCGGGGCTTTTCGCTCATGGTGGCGGTGCACATGATCTCGGTCTGCCCGTAACGGATCAGGCAGGAGCCGGACGCGAGCTGCGCCATTTTGCCCGTTTCAACCACCAGCGGTCTGCCCGCAAGGGTGGTCTCGAACTTTCTGAATTCTTCGAACATTCTTTTTTTTCTCCTTTATTCGATTTGCTTTTTTACTTCCAATTGTCCGTTTGGGCGACCGTAAGATGAGGTCAATGTACAATTCGCAAACGGCGGGACCCATCGTCTCCGAATTGTACATTTTACACTGACTTCGGCCTTGCCTTCCCGAATAATTGAAATGCGGGCGACAAGTCGCCTTGCCGCCCTGACACTTTGATTACTTACGAAGCCCGAGTTTTGCCACGATGGAACGGTATCTTTCGATGTCGTTCTTCTGCAGATAGGCAAGAAGGTTTCTTCTGTGACCGACCATTTTCAGAAGGCCGCGTCTGGAATGATGGTCCTTCTTGTGGATCTTCAGATGCTCGTTGAGATCGTTGATGCGCTTGGTAAGGACCGCGATCTGCACTTCGGGAGAACCGGTGTCGCCCTCGTGGGTCGCGTACTCGGCCATAATGGCCTGCTTTTCAGCCTGTGTCATGTTGTTTTCACCTCTTATTTTATTATCCGTACTACCCAGCGTGGGACAGGTGAACGCCGCCGAGAAGCCGACGGATAAAACCCGCCGCCGAGAAGCCGGACAAAGGACATTATAGCATAAGGGTGGGCGAATGTAAAGAGTTTTTTCGGAAATGAAAAAGAAATTTTGCGAACAAAAGGCTTGTGTTTCATCCGAACGTATGATAAAATAAAAATGCCAAACGAATCGAATAGCAAGGAACGCCGCACATCTGTGTTTTTACCTGTTTTAGGTAAAAATACGGGCTTTTCGTGTTATTTAAACGCAGGTGTGCTGTGCTTCAGATAATTCGATTCGTTTGGCGACGGTTGAAGTCTCGTATTTTTCGCGCGCGGCTTCGGCTGCGTGTTTTTATTTTAAAGGAGGTATTCAGTATGCGAAAAATGAAGAATGTGACCGCGCTCCTTCTGAGTGTTCTGCTTGTCCTTTCCGCATTGCCTTATGCGGCGCTCGGCGTCCTCGCAAAGGGATTCCTGTACGGCGACGCTTCGGAAGACGGCGTTGTGACGGCTGTGGACGCCCGCTACGTTTTGCGCGCCGCGGTGGGAACGAGTGAATTTGAGCCCGGGAGCGATGCGTTTCTGGCTTCGGACGTCAACGGAAACGGTGTGATCACCGCCGCGGACGCAAGGTTTGTGTTCCGCATGGCGATGGGGCTGGAGTCCAAAAAAATCGAAGCGCCGGTCGAGGACCCCGCGCTGTATACGTATGCCGCCGGTCAGACAGAAACGGCGGACGCGTCTTTGGAGCTTCGTCTGGGGGAACGGGAGGACGAGGCCTTTACCGTTTCGCTCATCGCGAAAAATTGCGTCGGGCTGAAATCTGCGGATTTTGAGATCCGCTATGACCCTGCCGTCGTCAAATGCAAGTCGGTCGGCGAGGGGAGCGACGCCAGCCTGCTTTCCGGTACGAAATCGCACCTCCTGACGCTTGGAAACGAGGACGACGGGAAGGGGCTGATCCGCATGGCG
>CACZGD010000086.1:757-17096 GCA_902780565.1 Oscillospiraceae bacterium | reverse complement strand
ACGGAGACGTCCCGGTCCTGTAAACCCTATCCGGAGCAACACCGACCGAAGTGGCTTGCTCGGCCTATACTTCAACGGGTGGCTGGAGCAAGGGAGCAATCTCTTGTCGAGATAGATGACCGCCTTGAATGACAGAACCCGGCTTACAGTTCCGCTCGCACCTGAAAGCAAACGCCTCATATACTGATATGAGGTGTTTTTTATGTTACAGGAAATTCTGTATGCGCTGATCCTTCTGCTGTCGCTGACCGGGTTTTACGCCGCGCTGCGCTTCTGCCTTGTGCGCTGGCTGCGCCCGAAACGCGCGGGGCTGTTCCTTGTGATCGACGTCACCGGCGAGCCGGACCCCGTCACCGCCGTGTGTATGGTTCTGTCTCTGCTGAAGCTCTGCGGGGCGCGGCGGCTGCCCCTCACCGTGCGCTGCCGGGAGGGGGACTACGCGCGTCTTGCGAACGCCTTCCCGAAACGGTGCGTCGCGCTGGTCGCGGTCCGATAAAACGGACGCGGCGGCGGATATACTACCCTATATAAGAACATATAAGAGCATATAAGAACAACGGCAAACGCAAAACACACAGATGAAACGACAAAGGAGACCTCTATGCTGACCTTTCTATTCGGAACGGATATCTCCGCAAAACGCGCGTACGTGGACCGGGAGGTCGTCACGAAGGCGCGGGCGGGCGGGCGCGTGCGCCTTGTGGTCCCGGAGCAGGAGAACTTCAACCGCGACCGGCGGCTGATGGAGACCTACGGCGAGCGGGACGCGAACGCCTGCCGCACCACCTCCTTCACGCACTTCGCGGCGGAGTATCTGGAGGAAAAGGGCGTGCCCCTGCGCCCCGCCGCCGACGGCGCCGGGCAGACGCTGCTGATGAGTCTTGCCCTGCGCCAGTGCCGCGACGCCCTGACCTATTACGCCCGTTACGACCGGCGGCAGGGGTCGCTGGCGCAGCTTCTGGCCTTTTACAAAGAGATGAAAAACGCGGGGCTGACCCCCGCGGACCTTGCCGCCGTGGGCGGATCGCTTTCCGGCTCCCTCGCCGCCAAAGCGCTGGAGCTGCAGACCGTGTTCGCCGCCTACGAGGGGCTGCTCGGCGAGCGCTTTTCGGACGCCGCCGAAAACCGAGCTGCAAAAGCACGACGACCTTGCCGATACGGAATTTTATTTCGACGATTTCCGCGGCTTCACCGCGCCGCAGCTTCGCCTGATCGAGGCGCTGCTGCAAAAGGCGAAAAACGTGTTCGTCAGCCTCACGACCGACAGCCCCGTCATGGAAGACAGTCTGTGCTTCGCGCATGCGCTCGATCAGCACCGGGTCCTCAAACGGTTCGCGCAGCGCGCCGGCGTGCGGGTCCGGGAGGAGCCCGTCGCCCCCGAAGCGGGGGAGGGCGGTCTTTCAAAGCTCCGGCGCGACCTGTTCCGGGAACTGGCGTCCCCTGCAGCCGGAACGCCCGAGGACGTGGCCCTGATGCAGGCCGCAAACAAATACGAGCTGTGCGATTTCATCGCGATGCGCGTCAACGAGCTGCTGCTTTCCGGCGCCTGCCGCGCCAGGGACGTGGCGGTGCTCTACCGGGACGAGACGATCACGCCGATCCTGCTTTCCGCCATGAAAAAATACGGCGTGCCCGCCTTTGCCGACCGGCGGCGCGCGCTGTATACCTATCCGCTGGTCCGCATGCTGCTGTCGGCTTTAAAGCTCGTCAGCGGCGGGTTTGAGACCGAGACCGTGCTCTCTTACCTCAAAACGGACGTGGCAGGCGTCGGAATGGAGGCGGTTTCCGCCCTTGAAAATTACGCCTACCGCTGGCAGATCGATGGGAAGAACTGGGAAAAGCCGTTCACCGGCAGTCCCGCCGGGTTCGGGAACGATCTGACCGACGAGGACGTCGAAACCCTTGCCGCCCTGAACGAGACGCGCGCTTCGTTCATGCGCCCGCTTATGAAGCTGCGCGGCAGGCTGAAGGACGGCACCGGCAAAAGCGACGCCGAGGCGGCCTTCCTGTTTCTGAAGGAGGTCAAAGCGGACGCGCATTTCCTCGCCGCCGCCGAGCGCCTTGCCGAAGCGGGGGAGGAGACTGAGGCGCTGGCCTACGCCGGGGTCTGGGACCAATGCATGTCCGCGCTCGATACGCTGGCGGGCGCGCTCGGCGATACGCCGCTGGAGCCGCAGGCGTTTTATGAGCTGATGACGCTGCTGTTTCACACGGATTCCGTCGGCAGCGTGCCGCCGGGCGTGGATAAGGTCCAGTGCGGGCAGATCGACCGCGTGCGCGCCCTCGATCCCTACGTCCTGTTCCTGCCGGATTTCACGGAGGGGACCTATCCCCGCAGCGCCAGTGCGGGCAAGCTCCTGTCCCCCAAGGAGCTGCGCGCCCTGTCGGAAGCGGACTTCGACCTCGGCAGTCTGCCGGAGAAGGTCTATGAAGAAGAAAAGCTGATCGTGTTCACGGCGCTCACGAGTCCCCGGGCGGCGCTGTATCTCGGCTTGCCCGACGCCGCCGTGACCGGCGAGGCGCTGTCGCCTTCCACCTTTCTGTCGGACGTGAAGGCACTGTTCGGCGACCTTGCCGTCGAGCGCTTCGGGGACCTGCCGCCGGAGCGCCGCGTGCTGACGCCCGACGCCGCCTTCGAGCGCCTTGCGGGGCTGTTTGGCGAAGCCGGCGCGGAAAAGGCGACCGTGGCAGCCGCCCTGCAGGCGGCGTTCCCGGAGCGGGACGCGCCGAAGGTCCTGACTGCCGCCGCAGCCGGGATCGGGGGGGAATTCACCGATCCCGAAAACGCGCGCCGTCTGTTCGGCGACACCCTGTTTTTCTCCGCCTCCAAGACGGAGCAGTATCACACCTGTCCCTTCGCCTACCTCTGCCGCTACGGGCTCGGCGCGGAAAAGCTGGAGGTCTCGCGCATCGACGCCCGGATCAACGGTCTTTTGGTCCACGAGGCGCTGGAGGTCATTCTGCGCCGCCACCGGGGCGAGGCGATCGCCGACCTCCCGGACGAGACGATCCGGGAGGAGACCCGGGAAGCGGTGGAGAATTATATCCGGGACAGTCTGTCCGGACGCGAGAATCTGCCGCCCGCCGTGCTGCGCTCGCTTTCCCGCGTGCAGGACGATATCATCGGGATCCTGTCCGTGATCCGGCAGGAATTCAAGGATTCCTCCTTCGTCATGCGCGATATGGAGTTGAAGATCGGCGACGGAGAAACCGGCGTGCCCGCCTACGTTCTGCCGCTGTCGGACGGCGGCAGGGTCGTGCTGACCGGCAGCGTGGACCGGGTCGATACCATGGACCTTGACGGTACAAGCTACCTCCGAGTCGTGGACTACAAGACCGGCGGCAAGGAGTTCCGCCTGTCGGACGTCTTCTCGGGACTGAATATGCAGATGCTGCTGTATCTCTTCGCGCTGTGCGACAACGGCAAGGCGAGGTATAACGAGCCCCTGCCCGCCGGGATCCTGTACGTCCCCGCGAAGACCTCGGGCGAGACCGTCGGCCGCCGCGCGGACGAGGCGGCGATCTACCGCCAGCGCCTGGCGAACGGCAGAATGAACGGCCTGCTGCTGGCGAACGAGAGCGTGATCCGCGGTATGGAGCGCGACGCGAAGGGCGTTTACATCAACGCGAGCGTGACCGACACGGGCGAGCTTAAGGGGAACCTGCTCACCGGCGCGGACTTCCGGCGGCTGCACGCGGTCACGGATCAGATCCTGCGGGAGATGGGCGAAAACATCCGGCGCGGCGCGTTTCCGCCGCTGCCGATCGAGAAAAGCGGGCAGGGCTCCGTGTGCGACTACTGCAGCTACGCCGCCGTCTGCCTGAAGGAGAGCGGCTGCGAAAAACGCCCGCTCAAAAAACTCAAACACGACGAGGCCGTCGAATGGCTCAGAGAGGAGGCGGAGCAGAATGGCTGAACGGAAATGGACCGACGATCAGAAAAACGCCATTTACGCGCGCAACGGTTCGCTGCTGATCTCCGCCGCCGCGGGCTCTGGCAAGACGAGCGTTCTGGTCGAGCGCATCGTGCAGCGCCTGCTGGATGAAAACGATCCCTGCCCGCCGGACGGCCTGCTGGTCGTCACCTTCACGAACGCGGCAGCCGCCGAAATGCGTATGCGCATTGTGAACCGCCTGAAGGAGCTGGGCGCGGACCCCGCGCACAGGAGCGCCGTGCGCGGTCTCCTGCCGCGGATGGACGAGATGACCGTCGGCACGATGGACGCCTTCTGCATGGAGCTCACGCGCCGCAACCACGCTGCCGTCGGGGTGGACCCGGACTTCGGCGTGATGGAGGAGGGCGACGAGCGGGCGCTGAAAGCTGCCGCCGCTGCCGCCTTGATTGAGGACGCTTACGAGTCCGGGGACGCGGACTTTCTGGCGCTCTCCCGCCTGTTTATGCGCGGACGGGACGACGCAGAGCTGACGAACGGCATCCGCTATCTGTCCGATTTTTCCATGAGCGAGCCGGACCCCGCCCGCTGGCTTCGGGACGTGGCGGCGCATTTCGCGCCCGTCCCCGCCGGGGAAAGCGTGTGGGGCAGGATTCTGCTCGGGCGCTTTGCGGACGCCGCCGCCTATTGCGAGGACCTTGCCGCCGCCGCGCTGGAGGACGTGTCCGGCGACGAAAAGCTGGACGACAAGTTCCACGATCTTTTCATCCTGATCGGCGACCGCGCCGCAGATCTGAAGGCCGCCGCCGAAGCGCTGGACTGGACCGCCACCGGGGCGGCGCTGGACCGGCTGTACGACGCGCTGAAAACAAGCTTCCGCGCCCCGACCGGCTATAAGGACCATCCGCTCAAGGTTGCCGCCGGGGAAAAAAAGAACGAAATGAAGGACGCGGTCGGCAGGCTTTATGACCTGTACCCCGCGAGCGAGGAGGAGCACCGGGAGGATATCGCGGCGCTCACCCCCCCTGCAAGGGGACTCATCTCCGCCGTGCTGGCCTTCAACGGGCGCCTGCTGGCGGAAAAGAAGGCGCTGAACCAGTTCGCGTTTTCCGATATCGAGCATTTCGCGATGGAGCTGCTGTGCGATACCGCCGCGCCGGACGGCAAAACGGAGCTGGCGCGCGAGCTGTCGGACTCCATCCACGAGGTGCTGATCGATGAATTCCAGGATACGAACCGCCTGCAGGACGCGATCTTCACCGCTCTGTCGCGCGGCGGGAAGAATCTGTTCGTGGTGGGGGATGTGAAGCAGAGCATCTACCGCTTCCGGCTTGCCAGCCCCGAGCTGTTTCTGGATCGGGCGGCGGCGTATCCGCTCTATACCGAAAAGGAGGAGGACCCGTTTGCCAAGATCATCCTCGGCAGCAATTTCCGCAGCCGGGGCGGCGTGACCGGCGCGGTCAACTTCGTCTTCCGCCGCCTGATGTCCAAAAGCGTGGGCGAGCTGGATTATACCGAGGATCAGTGGCTCTATCCCGCCGCGAAATACCCTGACCGGGAAGCGCCCGACGTGGAATTCCATCTGGTCACAGGCGACGGACGCCGCTCCGCCGCCGAGACCGCCGCCGCGGAGGCGGACTATATCGCTGCGCTGATCGGGGAAAAGGTCGCCTCCGGCGTTTCCGTCGGGCAGCCCGGCAAGGAGCGCCCCGCGCGGTACGGGGACTTCTGCATCCTGCTGCGTTCGGCAAAGGGGACCGCCGAGGTGTACGCCGACGCGCTTCGCCGCCGGGGCATCCCGGTCTCGCTGGACGCGAAGGACGGCTTCTTCGAGACCGCCGAAATCCGCATGGCGAAAAGCATGCTGCGCGCGATCGATAATCCCTTGCGGGATATCGACCTGCTGGCGTTCCTGCTCTCGCCCGTCAGCGGCTTCACAGCCGAGCGCGTCGCCGCGCTGCGCGCATCCTTCACCGTCGCCGCCCCGCGCCGCAAAAACGCGCCGCTGTGGAACACCCTCACCGCAGCCGCCGAAGCGGGGGAGGCGGACGCCGCCGCGTTTACCGGCCTGCTGCTGTATTATAAACGGCTCTGCGCCGCCGCGACCGCCGCGGACGTGATCGGCAGGATCTTTGACGAATCCACCCTGCTGCCCGCCGCCGCTGCCATGGAGGAGGGGTATTTGCGCGTCGCGAACCTGCGCGTGCTGTATGAGACCGCGCTCAAATTCAGCGCGGACGGCGAAAAGACCCTGTCCTCCTTTGTACGGTATCTCGAGCGGCTGGAGGAAAACGGCGCCGGAATGCCGAAGGGCAGCGCCGGGTCCGGCGGGGACCGCGTGCAGATCATGACCGCGCACCGCTCCAAGGGACTTGAATTCCCGTTCGTGATCCTTGCCGGGCTCACAAAGGCCTTTAACCTGCGGGAAAGCTCCACCACGTTGTTTGTCACGCACGAGCACGGGATCGCGTTCAAGCGCCGCGAACCGGAAAAGCTCAAATTCTACGAAACGCTGTCCAGCGCCGCCTTCAAGAGCGAAACGCGCCGGGCGACGCTCAGCGAGGAGTTGCGCATCTGGTACGTCGCCATGACCCGCGCCGCCGAGAACCTGATCTTCGTCGCCGCGCCGAATAAATGGGAGGAAAAGATCGCGCGGATCGAAAACCTGTTCGGCGACGCCGATACGCTGCCGCCCTATTACGTGCTGTCCTGCGGCGCGCCGATCGACTGGTTCTTCGCCGCCCTGCTGCGGCATCCCGATCTTGCCGCGCTCCGGCAGACGTCCGCGAACGCGACTGCCGCGGATTTCGGGATTCGCACCGTGATCGCGCCGCCGCCCCCGCCACCAGAGGCAGGGACCGAAGGGGAAGCGCCCGCCGACGAAGCGCTTGCCGCCGTCCTTGCCGAGCGCATGCGCCGGACCTACGCTTGGGCGGGACTTTCCGAAACGCCCGCCCTGCATACCGCGTCCCATCTGCGGGATGAAAAGTTCAGTCCCGAATTCTTCGGCAAGGCGGTCCCGCCGTTTTTGCTGGAGGGCGGTATGACCCCGGCGGACGTTGGCACCGCCACGCATAAATTCTTGCAGTACGTGCCCTTCGATCCCGCGCCGACGGATATCGCCGCCGCTGCCGACGCGCTGGCTTCCGTCGGCCGCCTGACGCGGCAGGAGGCGGAGGCCGTGAACAAAGCGTCCATCGCCGCGTTCTTCGCGTCCGGTTTCTTCCGGCGGATCCGCGAGAGCGCCGTCGTGCATAAGGAGTTCTCCTTCAATCTGATGAAGTCCGTGCGTGATTTCGATCCCGCCCTGCCGGAGGCCTTCGCCGACGAAAAGGCGGTCGTGATCGGCAAGATCGACCTTGTGTTCGAGGAGGACGGCAAGGCGGTCATCGTGGACTACAAGACCGACCGCGTGAAGGCGGTCGGGGAGCTGAAGACCCGCTATGCCGGGCAGCTCGAGCTGTACGCCGAGGCCGTCGAACGCGTGCTGGGCCTGCGGGTGAAGGAAAAGGTGCTGTACTCGCTCACCAAGGGAGATTTCATAAGCTGGACCTGATGACAAAAAACCGGTGCGAATTGCGCGAAAAACCGCAAAAAACGCTTGACAAGCGGGGAAACGCGTGATAAAATAGCTTTACTATTTAAGCGGAAATATGAAAGTATTTCGACTGTTTTTATATGTCGGTAAAAACAAGCGAAAGAGGTGAAAAATATTATGAAGCAGGGAATCCATCCCAACTATCAGACTTGCACGGTCAGATGCGCCTGCGGCGCGACCTTCGAGACCCGCTCCACCAAGGGTAAGGAGCTTCGTGTCGATATCTGCTCCAACTGCCATCCTTTCTTCACCGGCAAGCAGAAGCTCGTTGATACGGGCGGACGTGTTGACAGATTCAAGAAGCGTTATAATATTTCTAACGACTGAGGATCAACGGATCGGGCGGCAATTCGTCGCCCGGTCAATTTTTTCTTCCGAAAGGAGAAAAGCCATGGCCGATTACCTGACTCTGCAAAAGCGCGCCCGCGCCGAATTCACCGTCAACAAATCCCGCTTCATCGGCACCGCCGCGCCGGTCGGCTCGAACGAGGAGGCGCTTTCGTTCGTGAACGAGATCCGAAGGGAGTTTCCGGACGCGCGTCATAACGTGTTCGCCTACGCCGTGCGCGAGCCGGAGTACGCCCGCTTTTCGGACGACGGCGAGCCCTCCGGCACCGCGGGCAAGCCGGTGCTGGACGTGCTGCGCGCCACCGCCCGTCCGCTGACGGACGCGGTGATCGTGGTCACGCGCTATTTCGGCGGCATATTGCTCGGCACCGGCGGGCTGGTGCGGGCCTATTCCGAGGGCGCAAGAATTGCCGTGGAGGCAGCCGGGATCGTCAAAATGTGTCAGTGTACCGTTTTTGACGTATCGGTCCCGTATAATTATTATGAAAGGTTTTCCCGCCTGATCGAGGCGCACGGCGGCGTGACGGAGCAAACGGATTTCGCAGACGCCGTGCGGTTTACGCTCCGGCTGCCGGTCGGCCGCGCCGGGGTGTTCGCCGCGGCTGTGACGGACCTGACGAACGGCGCCGTGACCGTGGCGGAGACCGGGGAGAAATACGACGCGTTCCCGCTTGAAAACGGAACCTAAGCCGCGTTTTGTCCCGCCCGTCCCGGCGTCGAAAGCGGGGAACGGAAAAAAGTATTTTTGCGAAATCCGGCGTATATACTATTGAAAGTGATCGAAAGGAGTCCCCTATGCGTTTCAGCGAAGAGTTTCTGGACGAGCTCAAGTCCCGCGTGGATATCGAAGAGCTGATCGGGCGGTACGTGGAGATCCAGTATCGCGGCTCCACACGTCCGAAATGCCTGTGCCCCTTTCATTCCGAAAAGACCGCGTCGTTTTATATCTATCCCGAGAACTGGTCGTTCTATTGCTACGGCTGCGGGGTCGGCGGCAGCGGGATCACTTTTATCCAGCGCATCGAAAACCTGAGCTTCACGGAGGCCGTGCGCCTGCTGTGCGAGCGCGCGGGCATGACGATGCCGGACGATACCGCGGACGACGAGGCCGTGCGCCTGCGCCGCCGCTGCTACGAAGCGAACCGCGAAGCGGCCCGTTTCTTTTATTCCGCCCTGCGCACGCCGGCAGCCGCTCCCGCCGCGGCCTATATCAAAAAGCGCGGGCTTTCACCCGAAACAGTGCAGAAATTCGGGCTCGGCTACGCGCCGGACAGTTGGGACGCGCTCACGAAGCATATGCTCTCGAAGGGCTTCACCGCCCTGGAGCTGGAGGCGTTCAATCTCGCCAGACGCTCCTCACGCGGGTCGTATATCGACGTGTTCCGAAACCGCCTGATGATCCCGATCGTGGACCTGCGCAACAACGTGGTCGCCTTCGGCGGGCGCGTGCTGGACGACTCCAAGCCCAAATACGTCAATACGTCCGACACGGTCGTGTATAAAAAAGGCGACGCGATCTACGCGCTCAACCTCGCCAAAAACGAAAAGGGCCGTACGCTCATCCTGTGCGAGGGCTATATGGACGTGATCTCCATGCATCAGGCGGGCTTCCCGAACGCCGTGGCGGCGCTGGGCACCGCTTTCACGCAGGCGCAGGTGAATCTGCTCTCCCGCTACTGCGACGAGCTGTATCTCTCCTTCGACGCGGATGAAGCCGGGCAAAAGGCGACCGCGCGCGCCATGCGTATGCTGCAGAACGCCCCCATGAAGGTCCGCGTGCTGCAGCTTTCCGGCGGGAAGGACCCGGACGAGATCATCAAGACCGAGGGCGCGGGCGGCATTCAGAAGATCATCAAAGCCGCGCCGAACGAGATCGAATATCAGCTCGGGCTGGCGCAGAAAAAATACGATCTGCTCACGGCGGACGGCAAGGACTCCTTTTTGCGGGAGGCCGCCGGGATTCTTTCCGGTGTTTCGAGTCCCGTCACGCGCGACGTGTATATCACGAAGCTCGCGACAGACCTCGGCACCGATAAGAACGCGCTGCGCACGGAGGTCGATAAGCGCCGTCAGCGCTTTGTAAAAAATGAAACAAAAGAGCGGTTCCGGCAGGACGCGGACCGCGCTGCGGGCAGGGATTCCCATATCCCGAACCCGGAGCGGGCGCGCCATCTGCGCGCGGCGAAGGCGGAGGAAACGATATTGACTTCGCTTCTGCTCAATCCCGATTATTATAAACGCTTCTCGTCCCGGCTCTCGCCCGCGGACTTCGTGACGGAGGTCAACCGCAAGCTCTACGAGGGGCTCACGCGGCGGATCGCCGAGGGGCGCTCCATTGAGCTTACGGCGTTTGCCGCCGGGCAGCCGGACGATACGGTCAACATGCTGTCCTACCTGAACGCGAACCGCGCGAACATCGCCGGTACGCCGAAGGAATACGAGGATTGCATCCGCACGCTGCTGGCGGAAAAACAGAAGCTGGAGCTCGAAAAATCCGCAGACAGCATGACGGACGAGGAATTCCTGCGTCGGCTGGAGGCGGTCCGGCGGCGCAAGAACGTCAAGTCAGGGCAGGGCTCCTGACGGGACGGACAACGGATATACAAGGGGACGCCGCGCAGGCGTTCCCGACTACATATGGAGGGTGTAAAATGGAAGGACACGACAAGAAAACAGCCATCAATCAACTCATTGAACGCGGCAAGGCGTCCGGCAAGCTTTCGACGCAGTATATCGACTCCCTGATCCTCGAAATGGATTTCGAGATCGAGGAGCTCGATAAGCTCTACGAGCTGCTGGAGGCCAACAATATCGAGCTGATCGACGATATGAACGAAAGCGCGATCGACTCGCTGAATCTGGACCCCGAAATGACCGGCGCGTACGAGGGCGAGGAGAGCAAGAATACCGCCATCGACGATCCCGTCAAAATGTACCTCAAGGAGATCGGCAAGATCCCGCTGCTCACCCCCGAGGAGGAGATCGAGCTGGCGATCCGGATCAGTCAGAATGATAAGAGCGCGAAAAAGCGTCTGGTGGAGGCGAACCTCCGCCTTGTTGTCAGCATCGCGAAAAAGTACGTCGGGCGCGGGATGCAGTTTCTGGACCTGATCCAGGAGGGCAACCTCGGTCTGACTAAGGCCGTCGATAAATTCGACTATACCAAGGGCTTCAAGTTCTCCACCTACGCCACGTGGTGGATCCGGCAGGCGATCACCCGCGCCATCGCCGATCAGGCCCGAACCATCCGCATTCCCGTACATATGGTGGAGACCATCAACAAGGTGAAAAAGGCGAACTCCCTGCTGCTGCATCAGAACGGCAAGGAGCCCTCCGCCGACGAGATCGCCTCCTTCCTCGGCATGCCCGTGGAAAAGGTGCGCGATATCATGCGCGTCTCGCAGGAGCCCGTTTCCCTCGAGACTCCCATCGGCGAGGAGGAGGACAGCCACCTCGGCGACTTCATCCCGGATGAGGACGCCCTGGCGCCCGCGGACGCCGCCAGCCAGTCCATGCTCAAGGAGGAGATCGCGCTGGCGCTTTCCACTCTCACGCCCAGAGAGGCCAAGGTCCTGACCCTGCGCTTCGGTCTGGAGGACGGGCATCCCCGCACGCTTGAGGAGGTCGGCAAGGAGTTCAACGTCACCCGTGAGCGCATCCGCCAGATCGAGGCCAAGGCGCTGCGGAAACTCCGTCATCCGAACCGCTCCAAGCGTCTGAAAGACTTTGCGACGTTCTGAGAAGGAGGAAGTTCCCATGAAAAAAACGATTGCTTTGATTCTTTGCGCCGTCCTTGTGCTAAGCGCCTTTTCCGCCTGCGGCGGGCAGCACGACGCGGGGCACTTTGAGCTGCAGAGCGACGCCGTGATCGAAGTGGACCTCGACGGCTCCGAGCAGCTTGCCGAGGCGTATAAGGGCATCGAGGAGCGCCCCCGCTTCATCGTGGGTGCTGACGTGATCTCCGTCGCCGCGGGCGATACGTTTACGGTCTATTATTCCCTGCAGGATGCGAAGAAGGTCGCCTCCTTCGATCTTATTGTCGATTACGACACCGAAAATCTCGAGGTCGTGAGCACGACCCCCGCAAAGATCGATTCCTTGTATTTTGAAGAAAACAAAACCGACGGCGGACTGCTGTTCTTCGCTTATACCGCGAGAACGCTCGACATCGACGACTCCGTGCTGCTGGAGGTCACCTTCCGCGTGAAGAAGGACGTCAGCGCCGGTGAGGTCTTCGCGAACCTGAAGGTCGACTCCATGGAGATCGGCGTGGCGTCGATTTTGCCCTGCCCGTCAGATGACGTTCCGTCATGGATAAAAAAGAAGAGAAGTTTATCAAAATGACCACCCGCCCGGTGCTGCCCCTGCTGCTTCGCATGAGCGCGCCGGCGGTGGTCTCCATGCTCATCACGGCGATCTATAACGCCGCCGACTCCTATTTCGTCTCCTCCATCGACCGGGATACCGGCTCCAACGCCGCGGTGGGGAGCATAGGGGTCATTTTCTCGTTTATGGCGATCCTGCAGGCGTTCGGCTTCATGTACGGGCACGGCTCCGGCAACTATATTTCGCGGGAGCTCGGTAAAAAGAATTATACGGACGCGCAGAAAATGGCAGTCACCGGCACGGGGCTTTCGTTCCTGACAGGGCTTGCGATCTCCGTCGGGGGGCTGGTGTTTCTGGACCCGCTCGCGCGCTTTCTCGGCTCCACCGAGACCATTCTGCCCTACGCGCGCGACTACCTGCGCTATATCCTGATCGCCGCGCCCTTCCAGTGCGCCGCCCTGACCATGAACAATCAGCTCCGGTTCCAGGGCAACGCCCGCCACGGTATGGTCGGGCTCGGCGTCGGCGCGATCCTGAACATGGGGCTCGATCCCTTGCTGATCCCGCGTCTCGGCGTTTCCGGCGCGGGCGTCGCCACGCTCGTCGGGCAGACGGTCAGCTTCGGCATCCTCACCATGCTCACCTTCACGGGCGGGAACCTGTCCATGAAGCCGCGTCTCTTTTCCGTCACCGGCGCGCGCATCGCGGAGATCCTGCGCGGGGGCGTGCCGTCCTTTGCGCGGCAGATCATCGGGTCCGTCGCGACCATTCTGCTCAATTATGCGCTCAAAACCTATGGGGACGACCCCATCGCCGCCATGTCCGTGGTCGGGCGCATGACCATGATCGTCACCTCGGTCGTGATCGGGATCGGGCAGGGCTTCCAGCCCATCTGCGGCATGAACTACGGCGCGGGGAAGATCGACCGCGTGCTTTCCGCTTTTTATAAGGCGGTGCTGCTTTCGACCGGCGTGTTTGCCGTCGGGGCGCTCGTCGGCATCCCGTTCGCCCCGCAGCTTATGGCGCGTTTCGTCTCCGGCGGCGCGGTCAGCGTCGGCGTGCGCGCGCTGCGCTATCAGCTCGTCCCGATGATCTTTTCCGCCTATTATCTGACCGGCTCCATGATGCTGCAGAACCTCGGCGCGTCCCTGAAGGCGACGGTGCTGGCGGTTGCGCGGCAGGGTCTGACCTTTATCCCGCTGATCCTGCTCCTGCCCCGTTTCTTCGGGCTGGAGGGCGCGCTGCTCGCGCAGCCCGTGTCGGATCTGATCTGTATCGCTCTCGCGTTCCCGCTCATGATCCCGGAAACGCGCAGACTTAAACGGTCGGTCTGCCGGACCGCCGCCTGATTTCGGAGGACGCTTTATGACAAAAGAACAATGGAAGCCCCTGCGCGGCTCTTCTCCCACGCCGGATCAGATCATGCTCTCGATCAAGGGGGACCCCGCAAGGGAAATGACCGTGCGCTGGCGCGTCAGCGAGGACGTAACAAACGGCTACGCCCTGCTGCGTCCCGTCGGCTCGCAGACGTGGACCCGCTGCGAAGCCGTGTGCAATTTTTTTGAGACGGATCTGGACCGCAGCAATTTCTTCTTCAGCGATCTGAAGCCGTTGTCGCCCGAAACGGAATATGAATATACCGTCGGGGACGATACGCGCCGCAGCCCCGTGTTCCGGTTCCGCTCCCTCAAGGATCACCCCACGCGGTTTTCTTTCTTGTGTGTTTCGGATATCCAGACCGGTTCCGCCGAACCGCCCGCGGACTATACCTTCGTCGGGGACTTTCTGCGTGAGACGCTTCGCAAGCATCCCGAGGCGGATTTTATCCTGACCGCGGGCGACAACACCAACTGCGGGCAGACGGACGTGCAGTGGACCGGGCTGTTCCTGGGGCTTGCCGGGATCGCGGAGTCGGTCCCCGTCATGTTCTGCATGGGCAACCACGACGATATGGGATTTGCGGATTATTATGCCGGGACCGGGAAATACTATTCCGAGCACGCGACGTATTTTACCAATATGCTGCGGTATTCTTATCCCGAGAACGGTCCCGTCGGCTGGGAGATCGCGAACTATGCGTTTGACTACGGCAACGCGCATTTCAGTATCCTCGGCACCTCCGGCTACAAGGAAATGAACGAGTGGCTGCTCGCGGACGCGTCCGCCAGCGACAAAACGTGGAAGCTCGCCGCGCATCATTTCCCTGTGTGCTACGCCGGTCCCACGATCGAAAGCGCGGATACCTGGCCCGCGCTGCAGCCCGGCATGGACGCCTGCGACGTGGTTTTCTCCGGGCACGAGCATTCCTTCGCCCGCTCTTATCCCCGACGCGGGGACGGCCTGTATGACCGTCCGAGTCAGGGAACGGTCCACTATAACATCGGGTCCGGCGCGCGCAACCCACCCGGCACCCGCGTGGTCCCGAAGGTCTGGAACGCAAAGACCTATTGTCATGAGGAGAACCTGTCCATGTATACGATCGCGGACGTGGACGGTCCGCGTCTGCGTCTGCGCGCGTTCGTGGAGGACGGCAGGCTTGTGGACGACTGCGTGATCGACAAGGAACTCGACCGCATCACGCCGCCCGACCCCGCGCCGGTCTATAACCGCCCCCGACTGAAGTATAAGGGCTATGATCTCGGCATGTGCGGCGAGCATCTGCTGCCGCAGCAGATCAATGATCTGTGGTATGTTTGTCCCGGCGCGGTCATGTCCTATACCGGCGGCACGGCCGTGCGCGCGCCCGGGCAGATCCGCGTGGAGATCTACGGCAGGTTTGCCGTCTTTACCGAAAACAGCGACGTGATGGAAACGAGCGGCGGCGCCGTGCGCATGGCAGGTCCCTGTCTGCGGCTCTCCGAAGGGCAGCTCTTTGTCCCGGTGGAGGATTTCTGCCGCCCGCTGCGCATGCAGCCGCTCTATTTCACGCATAACAATTTCATCAGCATTGAATCCGACACCGAGCAGCGCCCGGTGCCCGTGCAGCCCTGAGGCGGACCGTATGACGGCGGGGGAGTGAGCGAAATGGATAAAATAATAATAAAGGATCTGCATATCTTCGCCTATCACGGCGTGAACCCGGAGGAAAAGGAGAACGGGCAGAACTTCTATCTGGACCTTGTCTGCGAGGCGGATCTGTCTGTTCCGTGCCAAACGGACCGGGTGGAGGATACCGTTTCCTACGCAAAGATCGTCAAAACAGCGATCGCGGCGTTCACCGCGGCAAAATACGACCTGATCGAACGCGCGGCGGATGCGGTCGCCGCGGCGGTCCTCTCCGGCTATCCCATGCTCGCAGCCGTCACGGTCACGGTCAAAAAGCCGGAAGCGCCGGTTAAGGCGGATTTCGGGACCGTCGCCGTGGAGATCCGGAGGGCGCGCGTATGAAAAAAGCCTATCTCGCGTTCGGTTCCAATATCGGGGACGGCGCCGGGAACGTCCGGCAGGCGTGGGACGCGTTGGCGCTTGTCCCCGGGATCCGTCCGCTGCGTCTCAGCAAGCTCTACAGGACCGCGCCGTGGGGATACGCCGATCAGCCGGATTTTATCAACGCCTGCGGCGTGATCGAAACGTCTCTGTCTCCCGAAGCGCTCCTCGGCGTCTGTCTCGGCGTCGAGGCAGGAATGGGGCGTGTGCGGCAGATCAAAAACGGCCCGCGCGTGATCGACGTTGATCTGCTGTTATATGAAGGGGAGACCCGCGATACGGAGGAGCTGATTTTGCCGCATCCCCGTATGTGGGAGAGAACGTTCGTTTTGGAGCCGCTTCTTGACGTCGCGGAGACTCCCGAACTTCAGGACAGGATCCGTACGTCTCTGCAGCAGTTGGGCGAAGCGCATGAATAATCGAAAACAGGAATGATAGATATGAATTACAAGAATGACCCGGCGGCGTGTATAAAAGCAGATAAGAAATTGAAAATACCTGTTGACAAATGCGTTTTTGTGTGGTAATATAGCGAAGCGCTTTGAGAGAGGCGGCCGCGAAAACCGAGAATGATGCCTGATGGATCTTCCGTAAAAACGGCTTCCTCAAAAAAGTTTGCAAAAAAGTGAAAAAAGTACTTGACAAATGCGAGTAACTGTGATAAGATATTCAGGCACTCGGCAAGAGAGCCAAGTACGACGGACCTTGAAAATTAAACAACGACGAACTAAAAGAAACCCTGAGAAGA